>JBNJHE010000064.1:0-15116 GCA_051748205.1 Bacteroidota bacterium
GTCCCTGTGTCCACCAGACCCAAAATGGTTGCAGAATCTCCCTGGAACACCTCCCAGGCACGGTAAGCATTAATAAGCTTAAGATAATATTGCTGCGGCACTTTAGGATCATCCGGGATTACAGTAGTTTGAAAATGCCGTGGAGGCACTACTTCCTCAACGTATTCGAAATAGCCCGTCTTGCTCAAGTAGGCTTTTATCAGAGATAAAGATAAAGTATCTTCAAAATGCAGGTCGTAAATCAAAGATAAGTCTGTCAGCGGAAATCCCTGCCGCATAGATTCATTATCAAGTGGTTGTTTTCCGGGAAACTTGCGACCAAAAGATAATCCCGGAATGCCTTGAGCGAAATGGTAAATCAAAGAGGGTTGATTAAGCACAGACCGGTATTCCGGCTTTAACTTAGCAATAAGCCGACCATCAATAGCCTCCTGAGCATGAGAAACAAACACAACGGTCAGAAAGAGTAACAAGAAAAATAATTTCTTCATTCGTGCAATTTTTTATCACCCAAAGGTAAACATTCATTTTCAGGAGTGCAAAAAAAATAAAATAAACACCTGTTTTACCATGATTCGTATTCGGGCAAATCATTCAGAAACTTGTACGACCAGTGCACATAATCCATTTTGCAATAATAATGACTGATCCCATTGCTAACCATCAGGTAATCTACCCTCATGGGCACATTATACCGTGCTATCTGTTCGAAGGTTTGTTGTGTCACATTTACGGAAGGCGCTTTACATTCGACAATTAGACGGGGCCGGGCTGTCGAGTCAAAAACAACAACATCAGCTCGCTGTGTCATATTATTGTAGCGAAACTGTTTTTCGATGGCTGTTAATCCAATTGGAATATTTTTATGGCCTAGCAGGAAATGTACAATATGCTGCCGCACCCACTCTTCCGGAGTAAGAGCCACATATTTTTTTCGGACCGGGTCCCATATTTTTTCTCCATCATCGTGCTGCCGGATTTTATAATCAAAAGCTGGCAGGCTTAATTTTTCTCTCATCATAACAAATATTCAGTGATTGGTAAAAATAACATTATTCTCCTTATCTTTGTTTATTGATAAAGGGAGCAATATGCGCACAAAAGAAGACATAGTAAAAAACTGGCTACCAAGATATACAGGCATAAGCTTAGCTGATTTTGGGGACTACATTCTTTTAGTAAATTTTCAGGAATATGTAGATCGTTTTGCACAAAAGACAGGAGCAGAGATAAAAGGGATGGATCGTCAGATGCCAAACAGCACGGCAGAAGACATTACAATTATCAATTTTGGTATGGGGAGTGCCAATGCAGCAACAGTGATGGATCTTTTGAGTGCCATCAAGCCAAAAGCGGCGCTGTTTTTGGGGAAATGCGGCGGATTAAAGAAAAAAAATAATCTCGGCGATTTTATCTTACCCATTGCCGCTGTGCGGGGCGAAGGAACCTCAAACGACTATTTGCCGCCTGAAGTACCGGCATTGCCTGCCTTTAATCTGCAGAAAGCTATTTCCACTACGATACGGGAATACCAACAAGATTACTGGACTGGCACAGTGTTCACTACAAACCGCCGTGTCTGGGAGTATGATAACAACTTCAAGCATTATCTAAGAACAACCAGAACAATGGCTATTGACATGGAAACAGCTACAATATTTACGGCCGGCTTTGCGAACCATATCCCCACAGGTGCTTTGCTCTTAGTATCAGATCAACCTATGATCTCTACCGGAGTGAAAACAGAAGCATCCGATAAAAAAGTAACAGAAAAATTTGCAAACTCCCACCTTTTGATTGGGATAGACTCACTCAAACAGCTTATCAACAATAACTTAACTGTTAAACATTTGAAGTTTGACCTCAATGAATAATTTTATTTATGGCGCGATCAGTAACGGAAGAGTTTAAAGAGCTTTATCACAGTCTGAAAAACAAAATTTATCAACCTGTTTATCTTTTGCATGGAGAGGAATCGTATTATATTGATAAGCTTGTAGATGTATTTGAGAATCAAGTACTCAATGAACAAGAGCGCGAATTTAATCTGGATGTACTCTATGGCAAAGATGTGACAGTCTCCCAGTTAATCTCCACGGCAAAACGTTACCCCATGTCGGCCAACCACCATGTGGTTATCGTCCGGGAAGCTCAAACCCTGCAAAAGATCAATGATCTCGCATCCTATGTTGCGCAGCCACTAAAGTCAACATTATTGGTCATCGTACATAAGCACAAAACCATTGACGGGAGAAAATCTCTGGCAAAAGCTGTAAAAAAACATGGTGTTATTTTTCATTCCAAAAAATTGTATGACAACCAAATTCCCGATTGGATACAAACTTTCCTGTCGGGACATAATTATCCGATTACACCCAAAGCCAGCATGATGATTACGGAATATGTCGGAAATGATTTATCCAACATTTCCAATGAATTGCAAAAAATCATGATTAATTTGCCGGAGAAGACAAAAATTACGGATCGGCATGTGGAACAAAATATCGGCATAAGCAAGGACTACAACATCTTTGAGTTACAAAACGCCATAGGAAATCGGGATAAGCAAAGAGCATACCGTATTGCCGACTACTTTGGGAAAAATCAAAAATCCTTTCCCTTACTTCGTATCACCTCAACGCTGTACTTTTATGTCACAAAGCTGATGCTTATCCATAAGTCAAAATCCAGGGATCCGGGCGAGATCAGTCATGTTATCGGCATGCATCCGTTTTTAGCTAAAGATTACATATCGGCTGCACGCAATTATTCCTTTGGCCAACTGGCGGAGATGATCCGGATTTTAAAGGAATATGATTTAAAAACCAAAGGTATTAACAACGCCTCTACAGACGATAGTGAACTATTAAAAGAAATGATTTATAAAATTTTAAGGTAAGTCACAACGGCATCATACCATAAATAAAATAAGGCATAGTCCTAAACGTTAAGACGAATAACTCGAATTTGTTTTTATATTAAATAAATCATTAAATTCGCGACTTCTGTAACACCGGCTGATCAGATCGCGGTGACAACATATTACATATGAGACAACTGATTATATTTATTTTTACTGCCATCCTCCTGGGCATCAGTTTTACGGGTAGCGTTTGGGCACAGGAAGAGTCCGGAACAGTCAAAGGGTTCGTTTATGATAAAAAATCGGGAGAGCCTGTAATATTTACAAATGTCTACTTTAAAGGAACTTCTATTGGAGCTTCCACAGATGTGAATGGCTTCTTCTCTATTACCCGGATTCCCCCCGGAAAGTACACGCTGTTAGTAACGGCAATGGGATACGATTCACTAAGCATGCCTGTTACCATTGTAGCTGGAAAGACGATCAACAAAGAGCTATTTGCAGAGCCATCATCCATAAACCTCAAAGGGGTAAATATCTCTGGAAAAAGACAAGCTGCACGCACCGAAACACAGACTTCCGCTGTTAAAATCCAGCCCAAAGAAATCGAAAAATTACCTTCGATAGGAGGCGAGCCTGATATTGCTCAATATCTGCAAGTGCTCCCGGGAGTAATTTTCACCGGCGACCAGGGTGGCCAATTATATATTCGCGGTGGTTCTCCGGTACAAAACAAAGTACTGATGGATGGGATGGTCGTATATAATCCCTTCCACTCTATTGGTCTTTTTTCCGTTTTTGACACGGATATTATGCGTCATGCGGATGTGCTCACTGGTGGGTTTTCTGCTGAGTACGGAGGACGTATTTCCTCCGTTATGGATATTACAACACGTGATGGAAACAAAAGGGAAACAAAAGTTAAGCTTTCGGCCAGCCCTTTTCAGGCCAAAACAGTTGTAGAAGGACCTTTAAAGAAACAAACCGACAGTACCGTTTCCAGTTCATCATTTATTTTCTCTGCCAAACGCTCACTGTTAGAAGAAAGTGCTCCGGTATTTTATGATTACGTTAATGAAGATGGACTACCATTTAACTATACAGATATTTATGGAAAGATTTCCTTTAACGGGACCAATGGAAGTAAAATCAATTTTTTTGGTTTTAATTTTCAGGACAATGTGTTATATCAGGGAATAAGTGAATACGACTGGGTTAATGGCGGAGGCGGAACTAATTTTGTGGTCGTTCCCGACAATTCGGAAGTACTCATGGATGGAAACTTTGCATACTCTCAATATAAAATCACACAGGAAACACCCGGACAATCGCCACGTGAAAGCACCATTAATGGCTTTAACCTGGGTCTAAACTTCACCTATTTCACCGGAAATAATAAACTAAAATACGGCCTTGCCATGCAAGGATTCAAAACTTCATTACAGTTTTTCAATAGTGTAGACCGAAAAATTGAACAGCTGGAAAACACCACAGAAATTTCTGCTTATGTTGTATATAAACTCATGTTTGGAGATTTAATTTTAGAACCCAGTTTCCGAACACATTATTACGCGTCGCTGTCGGAGTTTTCGCCAGAGCCGCGTATAGCAGCCAAATATAATGTCACTGATTTTCTAAGATTAAAATTTGCTGCAGGAATATACAGTCAAAACCTGATTAGCACGAAATATGACCGTGATGTGGTGAACCTGTTTTACGGCTTTGTCTCTGGTCCCGACAATCTACCCTCTGATTTCCAGGGCGAAGAAGTCACATCCAAATTACAAAAAGCGGAACACATCGTGGCCGGGGCTGAGGTTAATATCACTGATAACATCACAATGAATATTGAAGGATATTACAAGAATTTCTCACAGTTAACCAATCTTAACAGAAACAAAATTTTCGCTGATTCTCCTGAATACACGGACCGGCCTGATTATCTGAAAAAGGATTTCATTATTGAAAACGGCCATGCCAAAGGTCTTGACCTCACTGTCAATTACCGTGATCTAAGGCTTTATCTTTGGGCTGTATACTCTCTGGGATATGTTGAAAAATCAGATGATTTCATCACTTATAATCCTCATTATGATCGTCGTCACAACATCAATTTGGTAGGATCATACACCTTAGGCAAGGACTTAAACTGGGAAGTAAATGTGCGCTGGAATTTCGGATCTGGTTTTCCGTTTACACCCAGCGCGGGTTATTACCCAAAAATCATTTTTGATGATGGTATAAGCAGTGATTATACTGATGATAACGGAGATTTTACGATCTTCTACGGCGACATTAACAGCCAGCGTTTCCCTACTTACCACCGACTTGACATGGGCTTTTCCCGCATCTTCTACCCAACGACAAATTCAAAGCTTGAAGTTAAAGCCAGTATCACCAATGTTTACAACCGTCAAAACATTTTTTATATCGACAGAGTCACAGGCAATCGCATCGACCAGCTACCAGTTATGCCATCGCTGGGGATATCCTGGGAATTTTAATTGAGCATTTCAAAAGCCGCATCCAAATAAATAAAAACATCTTTGGGGTGGTGATTTAAATATTCATCACTGCGTTTATGCCCTAGCCTGACAACAACAGCATCATAATCTGGCAACACAAAGATATATTGCCCCAATATCCCACGAGCATAATGCACGGTCTTTCCCTTGTAATTTAACAGCCACCAGCCATAACCATAAAAATCATTTTCATCACCATCTTCATCTACCAGCCAGCTAGCTGCTGTAGTTGCCTGGCGGATGTAATCCTTTGAAACCACTTGTTTTCCATAAGCCCTGCCTTCATCTAAAAGCAGTTGTCCGATTCGTGCAAAATCACGCGCATTGGAGTTAAAACAACAATAGGCCTTTTCATATCCACCTTCTTCATCCAAAGACCATAAGGCATCATATTCGGCGCCAATCGGAGTCCATAAATAGTTTGACGCAAAATTGCTCATAGTATAAGGGGTAGCGGTTGATAAAATCTGCCCTAACAACTGGGTGTTTCCACTTAAGTATTTAAACTGCTGCCCGGAAGGCTCAACAGCTTCCAGCTCCATAACCAGCTCTTTGATATTCTCGCCATAATAGGCTTGTGTTGTTGTTGAAAACAAACGGCCATAACTTTCATCCCAATTTAAACCACTACTCATGGTCAACAAATCACGGATCGTAATCTTAGCCTTTTTGCCTTTACTATAATGTGGGAAAAAATCCCCCACTGCCTGCCCCAAAGAATCAATAGACCCCTTGTCAACAGCAATACCAATTAATAAAGATACTATACTTTTTGTAGATGAAAATGCATTGGAATAAGAAGATAAGCTGTAATCCTCCCAGTAATTTTCAGCAACAATACGATCATCCTGCACGATTAGAAAAGCCACAGGCTCATAAGGCATCATTTGCTCAAGGTGGTGTTGCGGTATAGCTTTCAGATTTTCATTTACCAACCATGGCTGAGGTTCTTTCGCTTTAACCTTACGATTATCAAAAATGGTATAGTCATCTATATTTACTTTCTGGTAGATTAAAGCTCTGCTGACATATTTTGGTGCTATCAGATAAAATAATCCGAGCAGGACAGCGAAAATAATGAAGACAGAGACCAAACGGCCCAATGAAAATTTGCGTTTCATAACCAATGAATTTTAATTCGCCTGTAAAGTTACGAAAACCGTTGTAAAAAAACCATTTCGAGGGAAGGATCAAGATGGAATAGAAAAATCACTATCCATTATTTTTTCTACCCGGCCCTCTCATAATTCCACGGCTGGAATTTTGGATAAAGGCAAGGATTTCATCCCGCTCAGGTGTTGCAGGCACCTCGGCTTCGATATACTCCAGGGCCTGAGAAACATTCATATTGCGCAAATATATATGCCTGTACACATCTTGTATCTGATTAATTGTTTCGGTACTAAAACCACGACGACGAAGCCCTATCGAATTAATCCCGGAATAGGATATTGGCTCACGGGCAGCTTTGGTAAAAGGCGGCACATCTTTTCGTACCAGCGTACCTCCCGAAATAAAGCTGTGAGAGCCAATGTTGACAAACTGGTGGACAGCAACCTGCCCGCCAATAATAGCCCATTCTTCTATTTCGATATGTCCGGCCAAAGCAACATTATTGGCCAAAATACAATTATCATTAACAATACAATCATGAGCAAGATGGACGTACGCCATAATAAGGTTATTATTGCCAATGACGGTCTCATTATTTGCTTTCGTCCCTCTGTTAATGGTAACAAATTCACGAATTATATTGTTATCTCCAATTTTAACATAGGTTTCCTCACCTTTAAACTTCAAATCCTGAGGAATAGCTGAAATGACAGCTCCGGGAAAAATTTTGTTATTTTTTCCAATCCGTGCACCTTCCATAATCGTAGCATTGGAACCAATCCAGGTTCCTTCTCCAATTTCAACATTTTTATGTATAGTCACAAAAGGTTCTATCACCACGTTATCAGCTATTTTAGCCTGTGGATGCACATATGCCAGTGGTTGATTCATAAGAATATTTATGGTTTATTTTTTACGAGTAATCTGAGCCAATAAATCTGCTTCGGTAACAATAGTGTCTCCAACAAACGCTTTACCTTCCATATGGCATAATCCACGGCGGATAGGAGAGACTAAAATTAACTGAAAAACAAGAGTATCGCCAGGTTCTACTTTTTTTCTAAATCGAACTTTATCAATTTTCAAGAAATACGTACTGTATTCTTGTGGGTCTTCCACCTGATGAAGGGCCAAAATACCTCCTGCCTGAGCCATTGCCTCTATCTGCAGAACGCCTGGCATCACAGGCTCTTCGGGGAAATGCCCCACAAAAAAGGATTCATTCATGGTTACATTTTTCATGCCAACAACCTGGGTTTCTGTAATATCATACACCCTGTCGATAAGCAAAAAAGGAGGCCGGTGTGGAAGGATATCTTTGATTTTATTGATATCATAGAGCGGTGGTTTCAGCCAATCGATATATGGAGCTTGCTTGCGTTTATTATGCTCTTCCTGAATAATTTTTTTTCTTAATTTCAAAGCAAACTCAACATTAGTTTTATGTCCGGGTCGTTTTGCGATGATATACCCTTTTATCGGTCTACCCACAAGAGCCAAATCGCCAACAATATCCAGCAATTTATGGCGGGCGGGCTCATTATCATACTCAAGCTCCAGGTTATTGAGTATTCCTTCTTCCATAACCTCAACGCTTTCACGTCCAAGCTTAGAGGCAATTTTATCAAGCTCTTTTTGACTGACTTTTTCTTCGACAAAAACGATGGCATTATTCAGGTTTCCACCACGAATCAGGTGCTCATGCATAAAAAGCCCTTCAAGCTCATGCAAAAAGACAAAGGTACGTGCACGGGCAAATCCATCCTTAAATTCGTCCAGATCATTAAGTTGAGCATGTTGAATCTTCAACACCCTGGTATTGTAGTCAATCATACTGGATATCTTAAAACGATCGGCTGGAACGGCAACAATTTCGGAATTTTTATCTTCCACACGATACTCCAGAGTATCCTTAATTTCGTAATAATGTCGATCTGCTTGTTGTGTTTCGAATCCTGCCTCCAATAAGGCTTCGACAAAATACCGGGAGCTACCATCCATAATAGGTGTTTCTTCTCCACTAATTTCAATAATCGCATTATCGATCTGCAGACCAACAAGAGCTGCCAAAGTATGCTCTACTGTAGCTATTCGCACACCGTTTTTCTCCAGGGTTGTCCCCCGGGTGGTATCCACAACATAATCAGCTAAAGCCTCCACCTCAGGCTTACCATCCAGATCGGTACGCACAAACTTATATCCGTGATGTTCAGGAGCAGGTTTAAATGTTAGCGTCACCTCTTTCCCTGTGTGCAAGCCAACACCATTTAGTGAAACCGGTTTTTTTAATGTCTTCTGTTTATCACTCATTGTTTTAATATCTGTAACAATCACTTCTTTTGATTGAGTTCTGCAATCTCATTTTCAAGGACATTAATTCTGTCCACTAAAGACTGAAGATTCTTAAAGTGAATGTAGGATTTCTTATAATTATTATACTCAATAGCCGGCGAGCCCAGAGCTGTAAAGCCTTTTTCTTTAATCGAGGATGAAACGCCAGCCTGTGCAGCTATTTTAACTTCGTCAGCAATTTGAAGATGTCCAACAATGCCAACCTGGCCACCGATCATGCAATTCTTCCCTATTTTTGATGAACCTGAGACACCGGTAAGTGCTGCAATAACTGTGTTTTCATCAATTTCAACATTATGAGCTATCTGGATTAAGTTATCCAACTTAACTCCTTTACGGATAATGGTTGAACCCATCGTAGCCCGGTCGATAGTGGTGTTGGCACCAATCTCCACCTGATCTTCGATAATCACATTCCCGATCTGAGCCACCTTTTTGTAGTTGCTGTCCTTTTGCGGCGCAAAACCAAAGCCATCGCTTCCAACAACAACTCCGGCATGCAATGTCACCTGAGAACCAATAATGCAGTCAGAATAAATATTGACATTGCTAAAAATCAAACAATCATTCCCAATATGGACATTATCCCCAATAGCTGTATTGCTGTACACAATACTATTATCGCCAATCACCACATTTTCGCCAATCACCACAAAAGGGGCAATGTATACATCTTTGCCTATACTGGCAGATTCAGCAATCTCAGCCTTAGCCGATATGCCGGTTTTGCTATGCTTAATTTTATTATATATCTCCAGTAAGCGGGCAAAGGCCACATATGGATCTTTCACTCTGATCAGGGTGGGCTCAACAGCCATTTCCGGGCTAAAGTTATCATCAACAATAATAACAGAAGCCTTACTGGCATAAATAAACGGTTTATATTTAGGATTCGCCAAAAATGATACTGAACCGGGGGTCCCCTCCTCAATTTTGGATACTTTATCAACCACCACTTCAGGGTTGCCGTCAATCCTCCCTTCAATTAACCGGGCTAAATCATTTGCTGTAAATTTCATTTAGGCATTTTTTTGATGATGCAAAAGTAGTGTATATAAGCCATAAATAGAAATAAATCTATTTGAAAAACCAATTTTTCTACAAAACTAGTGATTTTGGGTAACAAATGTAGTTTTTATGAATCATTTGCGTAATCATAGACACATTTAATTCCTCAGATGTAGTAGTAAAATCTTCAAGCCTGCCTTCTTTCAATAGTACTTTTATATGCTCTATCTCAGGGTTATACGCATTATTTTCCGTACTTCCACTAAACACATAATATTCGACCAAATTTTCAAAACCGGGATTTTTACTTTTCCATTTATTTCGCAATGAGCAAGTTACATCTTCATCAAAAGGTTTGTTTTGTAATTCCAGCCGGAACAGCTTGCGGTTGAGCAAATACCCTGAAAATTCGCGTAAGATTTTATCTTCGTGATTTTTCCAGCCTTTTAAAGCTGCTGTAATATCAAAGTCATCCAAAGCAGCATAGTGATCAAGCAATTCAGGGTGATGGCATACATCCTGATACGTGACTTCATTTTCCAGAAAAAATTTCAGATCGGGTGTTGCAAAAAGATCACCTCCCTGACGACTAACATACTGCGCACGCTGAAGCACTTTAACCAGCATTTGCTCAGCACTTAAAACTGTTTTGTGAAGATACACCTGCCAGTACATTAATCGCCGGGCCAAAATAAATTTCTCAATAGAATAAATCCCTTTCGCTTCGATGACAAGTTCATCATCCACAACATTCAACATTTTAATGATACGTTCGGTTCCAATAACACCTTCTGAAACTCCGGTAAAAAAGGAATCTCTTTTCAGGTAATCCAAACGGTCGACATCCAACTGCCCGGAAACTAATTGATGCAAAAACTTTTTAGGATATTCATTTTTAAATATTTGTATGGCTGTTTTCAGTTTTCCATTAAACTGAAGGTTAAGCTGCTCCATAAAAAGTAACGATAAGTCTTCATGATTTACATTTTTGATAATGCTATGCTCCAGGGCATGAGAAAAAGGACCATGTCCAATATCATGCAATAAGATAGCAATTAATACAGCCTGTTTTTCGTGCTCAGTTACCTGATGACCCTTTTCATGAAGAACTTTTAGTGCATCCTGCATCAAACCCATAGCACCAATGGCATGATGAAAACGTGTATGCAGAGCTCCAGGATAAACCAGGTAGGTTAATCCCAACTGCTTGATCCTTCTTAAGCGCTGAAACCAGGGATGCTCAAGAATATCAAAAAGTAAATCATCCGGAATACTGATAAAACCAAAAACAGGGTCATTCAATATTTTCTTCTTATTTAATCGGTAATCATCCATAGTCTATATTATTTTTGTCCCATGGTTTTAAACGGTAAAAATAAAAGGAAATCATTACAATAAAGCATATTTTAAAACGTAATTTAACAAACTAACGACAACAATCATGGACAAGATAAAGATTTTATGGGTTGATGATGAAATTGAAATGCTGAAAGCGCATATCATTTTTCTGGAAGAAAAGGGTTATCATATCATTACAACAAACAACGGATCTGATGCTGTAGAATTAGTAAAAGAACAAAATTTTGACGTAATTCTACTGGATGAGCAAATGCCAGGCATGTCAGGCATAGAGACACTTGAAAGGCTGAAAAGCCTGAGGCCGAACCTCCCTGTTGTCATGATTACCAAAAGCGAAGAAGAAAACATTATGGAAGATGCTTTTGGTTCAAGAATTGAGGACTATTTGATAAAACCTGTAAACCCCAAACAAATCTTATCTTCTTTGAAAAAGATTTTGGAAACAAAGAAGCTTGTAAGCGATAAAACCACACACTCCTATCAACAAGAGTTTGCCAAAATTGGCATGGAGCTCAACCAAAACTTAGGTTATAAGGAGTGGATGGAAATCTATAAAAAACTGGTACGCTGGGAGCTTGAATTGGAAGCAGCCACAGATAGCGGAATACAGGACATCCTGGAAATGCAGAAAGAAGAAGCAAATCAGGTGTTTTCACGTTTTTATGAGCGAAACTATATCGACTGGCTTCATGGCGAAGCCAATGAGATACCAACACTTTCGCATACTCTGTTACGCGACAAGCTGTTCCCCTTTTTAAATGATGATATCCCTACCTATTTTATTATGATTGATAATTTAAGGTATGACCAGTGGAAAACTTTACAGCCCATTATCGAAGAAAACTATACTACCGAATTGGATGATCTCTACTATGGCATCATTCCTTCTGCCACACAATATGCCAGAAACTCCTTGTTTTCAGGACTTATGCCAAATGAGATCAAGAAAAAATATCCGCAGTACTGGGTTGATGAAAACGAAGAGGAAACAAAAAACAAATATGAAGATCTATTATTAGGAGAAATGCTCAAACGCTTTGGGAAGAATGACATCTCCTTTTCTTATAATAAAATCTTAAATCTCAATGCCGGGCGCAAGCTATTGGATAACCTCTCCAATCTATCAAACACCAAATTAAATGTCATCGTCTATAACTTTATTGACACACTTTCGCATGCGCGCACCGATATGCAGGTTATTAAAGAGCTGGCTGAAGATGAAACAGCCTACCGCTCAATTACCAAATCATGGTTTAACCATTCGCCACTAAAAGAAATCCTGGAAGAACTGGCTGAAGAAAATGTCCGTGTAATCATCAGCACAGATCATGGGTCGGTAAAAACACGAAATCCGGTGAAAATCCTTGGCGATCGCAATACCAATACGAACCTACGATACAAATTTGGGAAAAACCTGCAGTACAACGAAAAAGAAGTTTTTGAAGTCCGGGATCCGGAAAAAATATTTCTACCCAAAATCAATGTATCAACCGCCTATGTCTTTACAAGGACATTTGACTTTTTGGTTTATCCAAACAACTACAATCAATATGTAAATCTGTATAAGGACACATTTCAACATGGAGGTATCTCTATGGAAGAATTGTTAATTCCTTTCGCTGTATTGAATCCAAAATAATCAGGCACCCATGAAGCACATCGAAGTTAAATCGTTAGATGCCCTGGAAAATGCAGCAAAGCAAATATTGGAAGAATTCCCGCATCAACGTATCTTTGCCTTATATGGCAAAATGGGTGCCGGAAAAACAACACTAATCAGGACATTGTGCAAACTGCTGGAAGTTGAGGAGGAAGTTAATTCTCCGACCTTTGCCCTAATCAACGAATATTATTCTCCATCGGCTCAGTCGATCTATCATTTTGATTTCTACCGCATTGAATCTCTGGAAGAAGTGTTTGACATCGGATATGAAGATTATTTTTACTCCGGCAATTATTGTTTTTTGGAATGGCCTGAACGAATTACGGAACTTTTACCCAAAAATTACGTATATTTACAGATAGAAATTACTGGACCAAAACAACGGAAAATCAGTTATCAGTCCGTTCCCAAATTCAGATAAAAAAATCTCTATGAGCAGCGGCAGCAAACAAATATTTTCCTATGAACATCAAAGCAAGCTGTTAACGCAGGAAGAGATGCTTGAAGTAAAAAACAGCCGTAAAAATTTAATCATAGGATTACCTCGAGAAAACACGTATCAGGAAAAACGCATCGCCCTGATTCCTCCAGCTGTAGAGCTACTGTCAGAAAATGGACATCAAGTGCTGTTGGAAAAGGGGGCAGGCCTTTCTGCCAACTTTTCCGACAACGACTATAGCGAAGCAGGTGCATGTATTGTAGACACAAAAAAGGAAGTTTACCAGGCAGATATAATTCTAAAAATAGCTCCTCCTTCGGCAAATGACATTGAGCTATTTAAAGAGCGCCAAACGATTATTTCTGCGCTTCATCTAACCGCACAACATGCTGATTATTTCAAAAAAATGATGCCGAAGAAAGTAACGGCCATTTCGTTTGAGCACTTAAAAGATGAGCATGGTGTCTACCCCATTCGCATGTCGATGAGTGAAATAGCCGGAAACACAGCTATCTTAATTGCCAGCGAATATTTAAGCAACCCTGAAGTAGGGAAAGGGAAAATGCTGGGTGGATTCCCGGGCATTCCACCGGTAGAAGTAGTAATTCTCGGAGCAGGAAATGTTGGGGAGGCAGCATCAAGAGCCGCCATAGCCCAGGGAGCTGCAGTTAAAATTTTTGATCATACAATCAGTAAACTCAGACGCATTCAACGTCTTCTGAACACCAAGGTATATACTTCGATCATTCAAAATAAAAATCTGACTAATGCATTATCCACCGCGGATGTTGTAATCGGCGCCATGCATACCCAAAACTCCCGCTCTCCTGTTATCGTCACCGAAGAAATGACCCGACAGATGGAAAAAGGCTCTGTCTTGATTGACATCAGCATAGACCAGGGAGGCTGTTTCGAAACATCAAGGATTACCTCCCATGCCGATCCGGTTTTTATCAAAAACGATTTGATTCATTATGCTGTCCCGAATATTGCTTCACGTGTACCCAATACCGCCTCGCACGCACTTAGCAACTTTTTTGCTCCCATGATGCTGAATATAGCCGAAGAAGGCGGTATTCAAAGTATGCTCAGACGCAACAAAGGACTACGTGACGGAATCTATATCTACAACGGCCAGATTACAAACAAATATATCAGCGACTTGTACAACCTACCGTACAAAGACATTGAATTACTTATGGCTGCTTTCCATGGATAAAAAAAAGGCGAAAACCGCAGCTTTCACCTTTCCTTGACCTTAACGAAATAAAATCAGTTACTTAATTATATAGTCGAACTTTTTGCCCTCTTTAGCCATCGTTTTGGCTGCATCAGTGGCAAATACTTTAACAGTATAGCTATACGAATCCTTAGCCGCATTTTGAATACCGGAAACAGTTACATCAAATTCCATATCTTTTGTAATCGGATAGTTTAAACCATTCACCAGCCAAACTATACGGGAATCCGGCCAACCCTGGAAAGTAATCCGGTCTTCGTAAGAAACATTATAATTGGTACCACCGGAAGACACACTCACCTGTGCATTATCAAAATCGGCACCGGTAATGCTAAAAGACCAACGCGGAAACATGAGTTCACCAGGGATATAGCTATCAGGAGGATAGGCAACAAAAGGATCGGATGAAACACCCTGGTCATAGTTACCTTCCATCCAAAGAATGGCATTGGTTTGATCCGTAGATCCGTGGCCCACCTTTTTAAGTCCAGGCAACAACAGAGCTGCCCTGTGCCCTACTGACTTATTATTTGCACCCGGATCTTCGATATATC
>JBNJHE010000065.1:0-14992 GCA_051748205.1 Bacteroidota bacterium
ATTTGTTTTTCAAATCATTAACTAATCAGTTCTGCTTTTGCTGCTGAATGACAGAATACAATTTATCCATCACTTCCGTGGCTTTTCCCTTTAGTAAAATATCTGTAATACTATCTGTAAACAACGACTCTCCTGTATTGACTTCAATAATTTTTGCTCCGTTTTGTTTAGCTAAAACCGGTATTTGCGAAGCCGGATACACTTCACCGGTAGACCCTATTACAATAAAAACCTCAGCATTTTCAGCAGCATGATAAGCAGCCTGCAAAGCATCCTGTGGTATCATTTCTCCAAAAAAGATAAAATCCGGTTTTAACAGCCCGCCGCATTCACAGCATGGTGGTAGGGTTTGTAAAAGCGTATTGTTAGGGGTATAATTGCTTTTGCATTTAGTACAGCTAAGTCGTTGAGAATTGCCATGGAATTCATGGACTGTTTGCGAGCCCCCTTCCTGGTGAAGGTTGTCTATATTTTGTGTGATTATTTCTGTTATCAAACCTTCCTTTTCCATTTTTCCCAGAATACGGTGAGCCGCATTGGGCTTAGCCTGACCAAAAAAGTCGTAGAATATTTCCTTAATAACTTTCCAGGACCTGTCCGCATTGGCATAAAAATAGTCCAGATCAAGGAAGCCCGGGTCGTATTTACTCCAAAGGCCGTCTGCGCCTCTAAATGGAGGAATGCCGCTTTCAACACTGATGCCTGCTCCGGTAAAGCAGGCCGTGTAAGTTGAGTGTATCAGTAGTTCAGCTGCTTTTTGATATGCATTTTCAATCATGCTACCTCCTTGATATACAGGTTTTTTCGATATTCAAGAAACTATTTGTCCATCAACCATTACAAGTTTTCGGTCTGCCATTTCGGCCAGTATATTATTGTGGGTTACAATGATAAAGCTTTGATGCAGCTTTTCTCTTAAGTCGAAAAATATTTGATGTAGTTGAGCTGAGCTTTCCGAATCCAGATTCCCCGAAGGTTCATCCGCCAGGACAGCTTTAGGCGTGTTGATCAAAGCACGCGCTACTGCAATTCGCTGTTGCTCTCCTCCGGAAAGTTCAGAAGGCTTATGGTCTTTCCGCTCTGAAAGATTCATCAGTTTTAACAATTCTTCGGCTTTTGCAAAGGCCGATTTTTTATCAACACCGGCAATAAAAGCCGGCATGCAAATATTTTCCAGGGCAGTAAATTCCGGCAAAAGGTGATGAAATTGAAAGACAAAGCCTATATTAGCATTACGAAAGCCAGCCATGGCCTTGTCGCTTAGCTTTTCCAACTCGGTGTCATCGTAAAAAACCCTGCCTGAATCTGCCTTGTCAAGGCTTCCGAGAATATGGAGTAATGTTGACTTTCCTGCTCCGGAAGCTCCTGTTACAGAAATGATTTCCTGATTTTTGATTTCCAGGTTGATGTCTTTCAGAACCTGAAGATCGCCATAGGATTTATTGATATGTTCAGCACGAATCATATATGCGGTTATGGGGCTTAGGCATCAATATTGGCATATTTAGCATTTTGCTCGATAAACTCCTTGCGGGGAGGTACTTCATCCCCCATTAACATGGAAAAAATCCGGTCTGCTTCTCTTGCGTTTTCGATGGATACCTGACGCAAAATCCTGGATTCCGGATTCATGGTCGTATCCCACAACTGCTCGTCATTCATTTCACCCAAACCTTTATAGCGCTGGAGTGAAATATTTTTCATATTGCCATCTTCTCCTGTAAACTCTTTGACAATTTCCTGTCGCTGTTCTTCCGACCAGGCATATTTTGCCTGTTTTCCTTTTCTAAGCAAATAGAGCGGTGGGGTTGCAATATAGACATAACCCCGTTCTATTAGCTCTCGCATATAACGGAAAAAGAAAGTCAGAATCAGGGTAGCAATATGGCTGCCATCCACATCCGCATCCGTCATGATAACGATCTTGTGATACCGGAGTTTGGCGATATTCAGCGCTTTACTGTCTTCTTCTGTCCCAATATTGACACCAAAAGCGGTGAAGATATTTTTGATTTCTTCGTTTTCAAATATCTTATGCTGCATGGCTTTTTCCACATTAAGGATTTTACCTCTTAGCGGAAGGATAGCCTGAAAATTCCGGTCGCGACCTGCTTTCGCTGTTCCCCCGGCAGAGTCTCCCTCTACAAGAAAGATTTCTGCTTTTTCCGGGTCCCTGACAGAGCAATCTGCCAGTTTTCCTGGTAATCCAGAGCTGGACAGCACACTTTTGCGTTGCACAAGTTCACGCGCCTTGCGGGCGGCATGCCTTGCTGTAGCTGCTAATATTACTTTGTTGACGATTGTTTTAGCCTCTTTTGGGTGTTCTTCCAGGTAGATGGCCAGCGCTTCACTAACCAACTGGTCTACCGTTCCCATTATCTCGGAGTTGCCAAGCTTGGTCTTGGTTTGTCCTTCAAATTGCGGCTCAGCTACTTTGGCGGATATGATCGCAGTTAAGCCTTCTCGAAAATCATCACCGCTAATATCAAACTTTAATTTGGCCAGCATCCCCGATTTTTCTGCATAGGATTTTAATGTTCGCGTTAATGCCCGCCGAAAACCCGATAGATGGGTGCCCCCTTCAATAGTGTTGATATTGTTGACATAAGAATGGATGTTCTCTGCAAAAGAATTGTTGTATTGCATGGAGATTTCTACCGGGACACCATTTTTTTCTCCTTCTATATTTATGGGTGACGCTATGATGGTTTCCCTGGTGGCATCCAGGTACTTGATGAAGTCTTCCAGCCCTTTTTCAGAATAAAAACTCTCATGCTTATAGTTTCCGTCTTCAGTTTTTTCGCGTTCATCCGTGATCGTGATGCGAATGCCTTTATTTAGAAAGGCCAATTCTCTCAGACGTGACGATAATAAGTCGTAATTAAATTCGGTAACCGTAAAAATGGAACTATCCGGAATAAAGGTGATTTTTGTTCCTTTAAGGCTTGTTTCTCCAATTTTTCTGACCGGCCCCATCGGGTTTCCGTATTCATATTCCTGAATATAGTGGATTCCTTTACGATATACTTCGGCTTTTAATTTGTGGGAAAGGGCATTTACACAGGAGACGCCTACTCCGTGAAGCCCACCAGAAACTTTATAGCTCCCTTTATCGAATTTCCCTCCGGCATGAAGTACAGTCATTACTACCTCCAAAGCCGATTTATTCATCTTTTCATGATTGTCTACAGGAATCCCGCGGCCATTATCGCTTATGCTAATGCTGTTGTCCTCATGCACAACCATGTCAATACGGTCGCACTGCCCTACCATTGCTTCATCAATGGAGTTATCCACAACTTCGTTTACAAGATGATGCAAGCCTTTTATGGATACATCACCAATATACATCGCCGGTCGCTTGCGAACTGCTTCTAACCCTTCCAGCACCTGAATGTTGCTGGCAGAATAGTCTTTTCTTAACTCTTTCAATTCTTCTTCGCTCATAGTTTGTCTTTATCTGTTTAAAGCCTTGCAAATATACCAAAAATAACGGAATAATGACTTTATTTTTACCTCTTTTTGGAAATAAAAATAAGTTTTTAAGTGACAGGAAATCAGAGCTTACATCGAATATGTTAAGCCGGCCATAAATTGAAATCCATAGACCGGGTAACCAGCCCATTTTTCGTACTGTTGTGAGGCAATATTCCGGAATTGTAAAAAGCCGGATAATTTTTTATTGTAACGATATTCGGCTGAGAAATTCGCGTCAAGAAATGGGTCTAATGTGACAATTTCGTAGCTGTTGTCAATTAATTTCAGGCCTTCGCGTTGCCCTACAAAAAATACTTCTGTTTGCAGAATGATGGTCTCTTGCAAGTCATAGCGTGCTTTTAAGTATGCTTCTACGCCAGGTTTGTTCCAGGCTGCTTTTAAACTGGTTGTCGTGTATTCGGAATACTGGCCTCCCAGTGCAATGTTGAGCTTCTCTTTTAGTTGATAATCAACTTCTGCTTTTATGCTAATGCTGCGAATCGTATCGTGTTCTGCTATATAGCGGTTTCCCCATGCTAAAGTATCTCGACGGAAAAAAGTGGCATTTTCAGTATGGGCAGCAGTGAAATATGCGTTGAAATTGATGTCCTTGCTTATTGAAGCGGATAAGCCTCCATAAATCTTACTTTGGGTGTACTGGAACCTTGTAGGTGTGCTGAGACGGACAAAAGGGTTTTCCTGTGTCATCGTTGACAGCTGGTCATGTGATGTGTTTCCGGTGATGCCTGCTTTTAATGAAAATATGTCTTTAATAAGCTCCATGCGTCCATGGATATCGGGATAAAACCTGATCCTGGAAGATACTGAATCTGAATCAACAAAAACATTTATTCCAAGGTCTAAATCAATATTATTGAATTCATTTTTCAGATATGGGGTTAAATGAAAAACTCCTCTGTTGGCTCCATCCTTATTGGCATATCGGTTGAAAAGATAGTCTGTGCCGATTTTTAGTCCAAATGTTTGGTCTTCTGCTGCTTGAAGAAAGTGCAGCCGGGTGTATAAATCGCCATCAAAGTCTATATTTGTTTCACTGTTATTTGCATCATTAAAGAAATGATATAAGTCCAGGTTCATGCTGTGGTGTACTTTGCTGTCTCGAAAAACAGAATAGTCACTTTTAAAGGAAACAGTAGCATCAAGGCGATGAAACAGCAAACGGATGTCTTCTTTGGACACGTCATTGAGTGTGTCATAAATGGGTTTGGGGATTCCATAACCATGGAACACATTGCGGGTATACCCGGCGGTAGTTTCCAGGATATGCTTTCTGAAGATTTTTTTATATCTGATATCAGCCTGGTTGTCCGAAAAGCCAGGAAATGGATGATTGTCGATTTTGCCTGCAGCAGAGTGGTGTTTTAGATGCATGCCAAAGGCGTTATCTCTGGATCGTGTGCTGTGATAGTAATATTCAAAGTAAGGCATGGTCGAGCTCCCCATTGCCAAACGCATATGATTGTTGTACAACTTGTCCAGGGGCTGTCCTTTCATTTTGGCCGGGCGGATAGGCTCTAAATCGAAGCTTACTGGCAGGCGAACCGGCTGTATATCATAACTTACAGGCTCTTTTTCCAGCTCTACCGGTTTTATCTCCGGGTTGTTTTTTATCTTGAATGCATCGGATATTCGTGGAGTATAGAAGCCTTCAATAATAACACTGCCGCGATAGCCGCTGTCCTCTCCATTGTCTGGCTCGTTTTCGCCTTCCTTTGTTTGAGCCAGGGAAATGCTTGATAATAGAAAGATGCTTATGATTATGCTTATCAGATATTTCATGATGCTTGCGTTTTAGTTGTTCTCTGGATTATTGTTTTCATCGGATTCGCCGGAAGAGTCATTTTCTTCCTCATTAAATAAGCGGGGTGCTTCTTCTCCCGAATAATCAAGTTCTATATCATCTTCTTCCGTGTCTTTCTGCTTTTTTGCCTCTTCCATGGCGTTTATCGTTTCCAGCTTTTCTTTTGCTATTTCAACCAGGTTTGGACGGTTGCTTTCAGGGTCTGGCTTATAATTATCAATAATGCTCTGCAGGGTGGCTCTGGTTTGTGCGATGTTACCCCGTTGATAATAGATGTCAGCAATTAATATAAAACTCCTGGCAATCCAGTAATCATATGATGGAACCTGATTGATGATTTCAAATAAGATATCCTCAGACTCTTTAAAGTTGTCATTTTGATATTCGATTTCAGCGATCAGATACTTTGCTTCCACTGCCATTTCATTTTGCAGATTTTCACTCAGGTACTCAAACGCTTTTTTGGCCGTGGAAATGCTGTCGAGTTTTAATGAGCTTTTTCCGATAGTCATGTAGGCTTCGTTAACCCATTCATCCGATACTTTGTCGGTTTTGATTAATTCCCGGGCTGTAATTATGGCGTTTTGATGCTCTTTGAGCTTCCAATAACAACGCATTGACCATTTCCGGGCTTCCAGTACATATTTTTTTGAATTGGAAATCTTTAATAGTTGTTGGTAATAGTTTAGGGCATCCTGATATTGGCCCGACTCGTAATAATAGCTGGCAAGATTGATGACGGCACGTTCAGTGAATTCATTCATCGAAGTGTCTGCAATGAGTATATAATGCTTGCTTGCCTGCTTTTTGTCACCCTGGCGATATAAACAATCAGCCCAATAGTAATGAGCCTTTAGAGCAAAGATGCCCTTCGGAAACTGATTTAGGTAACGATTAAATGCAGCGGTAGCTTTTTCACAGTCTCCATCCATATAGATCTTCTCAGCTGTCTGATATAAAGTGGAATCCTGATTGTCGCTACTCAGATTAATGGCATTCTCTTTGGCATAGCTGAAAAATTCTTCCGGTTTGTTAATGTTGGTATAGATATTACGGATACTAACCAATGCTTCCTTCGATTCCTGAGTGCCCGGGTATTCCTCCCGTATGGATTTAAAGGTATTTAATGCCAGTTCATAATTATTCGTATTATAATACACCAGGGCTTTCTTTTGTTTGGCCTGAACCATTTTTGTCGAGTTGGGATAGTTGTTGATCAGATGATTGAAGTAGCGTAATGCCTGCTGGTTATTGTCAAGAATTAAATATGTATTGGCCACCTCATAGGAGGCATCATCAGCATATGGAGAGTTTGGATAGTTGTTGATTAACTGTTTTAAAGATGCTGTTTTGGCCTGATAGTCACCACTGACACCTTCAGCAAGCGCTTTCTGGTACAAAGCATAGTCTACATCACTAATATTTTTGCTGATGACACGCTCATAGGTTTCAATCGCTTCATCCATACGTTTTTGCGTATGATAACAATCTGCTGTTCGAATCATCGCATCGTTGATCATTTTGGAATTTGTTGGCGTATCCTCATTATCCAAAAATTTCCTGAAATAGGTTAGCGCATTGTTATATTGGTTAAGCTTGAAATAACCATAGGCAATGTTATAGTTCGACTCGTTGTATTGAGGAAGACGAAAAGCCCCGGCAGTAATTTGGAATTGTTTATATACTTCGATGGATTTTTCAAAATCCCCTTTCCGGTATTGGGCTTCCCCTTTCCAGTAGAACGATAGTGCTGTTAGCTCTTTATTATAATCATAGCGCATGGATTTATCAAAAAGCTCCATCGCCTGATCATAGTTTTTGTTGTTGAACATTTCAACACCATGGTAGTAGGCAACTTGTTGATAGGCGATCTTTAAGTTTGTGCTTTTTTGCTCTATCCTGTCTAAGGCCTCTAGTGCATCTTTATAATTTTTTGTGGATAAGAATAGTTTGACTAAAAAGCTGTTGGCTTCATCCACACGTGATGAGTTTGGATAGTTTTGGATAAAACGCTGAAAAGCATCAATAGCTTGATTATAAGGGTCGTAAGATAGCTCGTATGCTAGTTTTGCGTAGTTGAATAAAGCATCCCGGGTTATCTTAGCATCATAATCCTGCTTGTAGGCTGAGGAAAAAGCATTAAAAGCAAATTTCTTTTGGTCTGTTTGTAGATAACAGTCCGCCATATGATAATATGCGTTTTGAGCTATACTGTCATTAATCCGGGCAACCTGGTCGAACTCGGGGATCGCTTTTTTATATTCCTTTGTTTGATAGTAGGCATAAGCCAGTTGATAATGATCATCCCGTGTTGTTGTTCTGTTGCTAAGCTTGTGATATTCTTCCAAAAAAGGTACTGCTTCAGCGTAGCGCTGCGTTTTATAGTAAGCATCACCAATCAGGCGGGCGATTTCTGCTTTTCGTTTCGACGTGGCATTTTTATATAAGCCAGGCGCTATCTCCAGGAGTTTGCCGTATTTTTCCTGCTTATAGTATATCTGTGTGATATAATAAGGCAGTATTGGTTTAAATATATCATTGTCCATTAAGGTATTGAAGCTTTCCAGGGCCGTTTCGTAATTGCCGTTTTCATAAGCGATATGCCCATAGTAATAGTTTGCCGGGTCCTGATATTTGTTTTCTGTATTGATGATCTTGTAAAAATTTCCTTTGGCTTCTTCCATATCATCAGTCATAAAGCTGGAGTAACCTAGCTTGAAATAGTACTCATGTTGCTCTTCCGGGTTCAGGTCGTAAACATCCACCAGTAAAAAACTACGGATAGCCTGATGATGACGCTCTTTGCGATATTGGTACTTCCCCAGTTGAAAATGAGCAGTTCTTACTTTGGAGTTTTCCGGATATTTCCGGATAAATGATTCAAGCTTTTGTTCAGCATCTTCATTGAAAAGCTCCAATGCACATAGCGCAGCATAGTATTCAGCGTTGATCTTCATCAGGGAGCCGGGTGCGTCTATTTGTTTGATGACTTGCTCAAATTCGGTTTGTGCAGCACCATACTTTTGTTTTTGATAAAGCTCATAAGCAGACTGATACAATTGATCCGGTGACTGAAAATCAGCCGTCTTCTGGCCCATTAATGTAATCTGCGAAAGCAGAAGCAGTACGCTGACTGCCATTATTTTATAATCTTTCATAAGCATACATTTCTTCATGGTAAAAATACAGAATCTACATGGTATTATCCGGAGAGGTTAAATTACTTTTCAACAGTATACGTTTGAAAAATATGTTTTTGTTGAAACGAATTATTTTGTGGAACATTGTATACATTGTAAAAATAGAGATGAGGCTTTAAATTTGATGCAAATGAGAGCAGGCCCTGTAAGCATAAGCCAACCTTTGTCGTGACTGTGGGGCGAAAAAAGAGGATTTTTTACTACTTTTGAAGCTTTAAAAAATCACTAAAATAAGAAACGACAGCGCTATGGAAATTCCTTCAAAATATGATCCTCAACAAACGGAAGACAAATGGTATTCGTATTGGCAAGAGCGTAATTTTTTCCATTCCAAACCTGATGAGCGGGAGCCATATACGGTAGTGATTCCACCACCGAATGTCACCGGGGTATTGCATATGGGTCATATGTTAAACAATACTATACAGGATGTGTTGGTGCGCCGTGCCCGTATGCAAGGCAAGAATGCTTGCTGGGTGCCGGGAACAGATCATGCCTCCATCGCTACAGAGGCCAAAGTGGTGCAAAAACTCAAAAATGAAGGAATTGAAAAGGCGACACTTAGCCGGGATGAATTTTTGCAGCATGCCTGGGAATGGAAAGAAAAGCATGGTGGTATTATTCTGGAACAACTCAAAAAGCTCGGTGCTTCCTGCGACTGGCAACGCACTAAGTTTACCATGGATGACGATATGTATGAGTCCGTTATTAAAGTGTTTGTCGACCTTTATAACAAGGGCCTGGTTTACCGGGGAATTCGTATGGTTAACTGGGACCCTAAAGCACTTACCGCTTTGTCTGATGAAGAAGTTATCTATAAAGAAGAGGCTTCCAAACTGTATTATGTGAATTATCCGGTAGAAGGAGAAGAAAATGCGTTTGTCACCATAGCCACTACACGCCCCGAAACAATTCTTGGCGATACTGCTGTGTGTGTGAATCCAAACGACTCCCGCTTTCAACATCTGAAAGGCAAGAGGATAATTGTTCCTGTCGTTAATCGCTCAGTGCCACTTATACAGGATGAATATGTGGATATGGAATTTGGTACAGGTGCCTTGAAAATTACGCCTGCTCACGATATCAATGACTATGAAATCGGGCTGAAGCACAAACTGGAATCGATCGATATCTTTGAAGATGATGGGACGCTAAGCCCCAAAGCCCAGTATTTTGTCGGAGAAGATCGCTTTGCTGTTCGTACAAAGATGATTGATAAACTCGCGGATGAGGGTTTGCTGCTTAAAGCAGAAGACTATACAAATAAAGTGGGCTATTCCGAACGAACCGATGTTGTGATAGAACCCAAGCTTTCGCTTCAGTGGTTTTTGAAAATGAAGGATATGGCAAAGCCGGCTCTGGATCATGTGATGGATGATACCATTGAGTTTCACCCGGCGAAATTTAAGAACACCTATCGCCATTGGATGGATAATGTTCGCGATTGGTGTATTTCCCGTCAGCTCTGGTGGGGGCAACGCATCCCGGCATATTATACGCCGGATAGAGAGCTTGTTGTTGCAGAGTCGAAGCAAAAAGCACTGGATGTCGCCCGTAAAAAGTATGATAGCGCATTGCAGGAAAAAGATCTGACTCAGGATGAAGATGTGCTGGATACCTGGTTCTCTTCCTGGTTGTGGCCGATCTCTGTCTTTGATGGGATACGCGATCCCGATAATGACGATATACGGTATTATTATCCAACCAATGACCTGGTTACAGCTCCGGAAATTTTGTTCTTCTGGGTTGCCCGTATGATTATGGCTGGATATGAATATCGTAATGAGAAACCCTTTAAAAATGTTTATCTTACTGGTATTGTCCGCGATAAACAGGGTCGTAAAATGTCCAAATCGCTGGGGAATTCGCCGGACCCGATTCGCCTGATGGAGCAATACGGCGCTGATGGTGTGCGTGTTGGTATGCTGTTGACATCGCCTGCAGGAAATGATTTGCCTTTTGATGAAGCATTATGCGAACAAGGGCGGAATTTTAGTAACAAAATCTGGAATGCATTGCGATTGGTTAAAAGTTGGGAAATAGAGGATGCTATCGACACTCCGCAGCGAAATGAAATATCGGTCGAATGGATGAGCAACAGATTGAATCAGGAAATTGAAGTCATCGAAGATCATTTTCGGAAATTCCGGATCTCTGATGCTTTGATGGCCATTTATAAGCTGATTTGGGATGACTTCTGCTCCTGGTATCTTGAAATGATCAAACCGGCTTATCAGAAGCCCATCGATAAGCAGACACTTGAAAATACCATCGGCTTGTTTGAACAGCTGATGAAAATCCTGCATCCTTTTATGCCATTTTTAACAGAAGAAGTGTGGCATTTGCTGCGTGAGCGAAAAAAAGGTGAGTCTCTTATGGTTGTTGATATGCCGGCATCCGAGCCATTTGATAAGAAGCTGCTGCAGCAGTTTTCTTTTGCTCGTGAAACAATTATTGCTGTCAGAAATCTTCGTAATGTTAAAAATATCCCGCCAAAACAGCCTTTAAGCTTATTTGTCAACGGTAGCCAGGACAAAACAATAAACAGGTTTATTGCTGTTGTTTCCAAACTTGCAAATTTGGAAAAACTAGAATTTATTAATAAGCCGGAAGAAAACGCCTTGCAATTACTGGTTCGTTCTACCGAAATGTTTGTGCCATTCGAAGGTAATGTAAATAAAGAAGAAGAATTGATGCAGTTGCAAAAGGATATGGAATATCAGCAGGGTTTTCTGAAAGGGGTAATGAAAAAACTGGATAATGATCGCTTTGTGAATAATGCACCAGTGGCAGTTGTGGATAAAGAAAAGCAGAAAATGGCGGATGCTGAAGAAAAAATCCGGCTGATTCAGGAACAGATGAAAAAGCTTCAGTAACCGCAAACCAAATACTTTTTTGCTGTTGCTGACAATGCCTCGATTTATGGCCGCCTGCTGCATTGCAAAAGCTTTGAAACATATCGCTATAGCTGCGACGCTCTGTGTCTGAGCTGATTTTTTTGCATAAAGAATACAGTTTAGATTCTTTGTTTTGTCCTTGCTTTATTTGCGAAATTTCTATCTTTGCAAAAAATAATTCTATGAATCACCTGCTTGCCCCTTCAATGTTATCTGCCGACTTTCTCCATTTAGCAAAAGCAATAGAGATGGTTAATAAGAGCGAAGCGGACTGGTTTCACCTGGATGTGATGGATGGCCTGTTCGTTCCGAATATTTCATATGGACAGCCGATTATCAGGGCGATGGCTTCGGCAGTTCAAAAGCCCATGGATGCCCATTTGATGATTGAGAGTCCGGATCGTTATCTGGAGGATTTCAAGAATTGCGGCATCAGGTACCTGACGGTCCATTATGAAGCTTCTACCCATATTCACCGGACCATACAGCGTATTCATGATTTGGGCATGAAAGCAGGGGTGGCGTTAAATCCACATTCGCCGGTGCATTTGCTGGAAGATATAATCACAGACCTGGATATGGTACTGATTATGTCCGTTAATCCTGGCTTTGGTGGGCAAAAGTTTATCGACCGTGCCTATAGTAAGATTAGTAAGCTCAGGGAGCTTATCAAAAGAAATAACGCCAACACCCTGATTGAAGTGGATGGTGGCGTTACTGTTGCAAATGCAGGCAGCCTTGTTGCCGCAGGTGCTGATGTGTTGGTTGCCGGTAGTACCGTTTTTAACTCTGATGATCCAATAGAGACAATCCGGCAGTTGAAGTCAGTTTAACTTATTCTGCAAAAACCATTTTCATAGTTTTAACTACATCTCCAAGTTGAAATTGCACCAAATAAGTGGCGGCAGGTAAATCAGAAATCGTAATTGCTGATTGATTTAAGCTGTATTCCTGTACCTTTTGCCCGGAAAGTGTGTAGATGGTAGCCTGATACTGCTGATTCAAATATTTGTCAGGAATATTGATCGTTGTCTGTTCTTTGGCCGGAAGCGGATAAATGGTAATTTCTTCCCCCTTTGCCTGGTCAACACCCAATGCAGAAGCATCTATAAATTTCACGTTGTTGGCACTGAATTCCGGGACAATCAAAACATCATACTGGCTGTCGTAGTATATGTCGGCCGGATCGGTGACATTGCTAACGGCGATATCCGATGCTGACGGAGGCGAATATTTGCTTGAGAAATGTAGTACAACATCCAAATCCCAGGAGGAAACATAATAAGTGCCATCCGGTGCCTGGGTCAAGCCATCCAGTTCTGATATTGCGGTGCCCATAGAAAAGCTGACGATGCCGTCATCGCGATCGATCTCCTCTATTGGCGAATTGGAAATGAACGAAACCACCAACAGTTGATTGCTGGCATCAAACAAAATTCCATTCGGGGCATCCAAAGAGCCGGCATCGGATAGTAAGTCATTGGCGCCATTAGCCGTCATGTAAAAGATCTTATTAGCCTGTATGTCAGTGATAAAAAGCGAATCGCCATTGGCGTTGGCCGTGAGGTCATTTAGCTGTTGGGCATCAGTAATATTTACCGATTGTGTTATGCTGCCCGAACTCAAACTAATAATATGCACCTGGTTGACATCTGCTACATAAAGATTGCCGTTGGCAACCGTCATGCCTTTAGGGCTATTTAAACCAGTGGTGATAAAGTTGCTTAGGCTATGGCTGTTAACGTCGGCAGCCACAATGGTGCCGTTTCCTGCATTGGAAATAAGATATTGATCGTTGACCGGATCATAGACGGCACTTTCCGGGTTGTTGTAACTTTGGGCGCTGATACTGCCTGCGATCACTAGCAGTAGCGATAAAACATATAAATTTTTCATAAGCATTAGTTCTTTAGGTTGTTTAGGCAAACTTACGAAAAAAATGATGCTTTGTAAAGGAATATCCGAAGTAAATTGTTAAACCCCAAAATGTGCCCAGAATGGCACCGCCTATAATGTCCGCCGGATAGTGGACACCGAGATAAATGCGCGAATAGGACACCAGCATTGCCCAAAATAACAGCGGATATGCTATGCGCCGTATATGTTTACTTAATAAAAGACTTAAAAATACGGCCACGCTAAAGGTGTTGGCTGCATGCGAGGATACAAAACCATACTGTCCTCCACATTTGTTGTTGACAAGATGAATCAAACTATCTAACTCCGGATTATGACAGGGGCGTAAGCGTTCAAAGCCTTCTTTGAATATTTTTACGGACGTCTGATCACTTAAGGTTACAACCAGGGCAATTAGGACTAGAATAATGAATCCCTCCTTTTTTTTATGCCGAAAGATGAGATAAACCAGAAAGGCATATAGAGGAATCCATATATATTTGTCACTGATCCACCACATCAACTGGTCGAAAAATGGTGAGTGAAATTGGTTTAGCGCTACAAATATCTCTTTGTCGAATTGAATCAATGTTTCCCACATGAAAGAATCGCTTAAATGATTAATTTTACAGCTCAAAAATACAATATGATTCAATCAATCACGATACTTGGTGCCGGAAATGTTGGTCTTCATTTGGGGAAAAGGCTGAATGCTATCGGAGTCAGGAAGTTAAATATATATGCGCGGAGCTATTATGATGAGTTTTCAGCCCCGGAACTAAAGTCTGTGATTACCCTGGACAAGGCCGTGTTTGATCAAAAAGTGGATATGATGATTATTGCTATCCCTGATGATCATATACAAGCTGTAGCAAAACAAATTCCTGACCAGGGGCAACTTGTTGTTCATACCTCAGGATCTACTGCTATGAAGGTATTGGATAAATTTCAACGCTATGGTGTTTTATATCCCCTTCAGACATTTTCAAAACATCGTGCTTTAGATTGGGATAATATCCCTCTGTTTTTAGAGGGTTCCGATAATCAAACGCAACAAGTGTTGCTGGAGTTTGCCGGCAATATCAGCAGGCATTGCCGCACAATTGACAGCGCTGAGCGAAAGCGATTGCACATTAGTGCCGTCTTTGTGTCTAACTTTGTCAATCATATGATTGCACTGGGAAAAGATATTGCTGATGAACAAAATGTGGATTTCGCTTTGTTTTATCCTTTAATAAAAGAAACAATAGCAAAAATTATGGCGGGAGATCCGGCTAAAGCTCAAACCGGCCCCGCTATCAGAAATGATCAGCTTACGATCGAAAAGCACCTTCAGGCACTAAACGATCATGAAATGATCCGGGAGCTTTATGCAATAATCAGTCAATCAATATACCGGAAAAGTACCGATGATCAACCGGGCCATGATCTGCCTGAGGCAGAACATACAGGAGGATGATTAAATGGCGATGATGCGATAGGGCGAACGAAGAGACTTTAGAGAATTAAGAGACTATAGTGACTTAAGCGACTTAAGCGACTTAAGAGACTTAAGAGACTAAGAGACTAAGAGACTAAGAGACTATAGAGACTTAAGAGACTAAGAGACTTAAGAGACTTAAGAGAACGAAGCGACTAAAAGACTGAGAGCCATAGAGAAACAAAGAACCCCGTTAAATCTACTCCTATCGTCGCATTTA
>JBNJHE010000066.1:0-10384 GCA_051748205.1 Bacteroidota bacterium
TAATTTAAACTTTTGCAAGAGTTGCTCATCTTCAACCCGCAACAGTATATCTACCAGCGCATTTCCTATTCCTAAAACACTTTTCATCTGTTTAAATTTAATGTTCAATGTTTAATGTTCAATGTTCAATGTTCCTTGTTCGGTGTTCCTTGCTTGCCCCGTTAAATGCGACGATAGGAGTAAATTTAACGGGGTTCGCTTTTTCGCTTAGTTCTCTTAGTTCTCTTAAGTCTCTTAAGTCTCTTCGTTCGTCCTATCGCATCATCGCATAATCTCATCATCGCCAGCTCGCCATAACACAGCAAGTTCCAACCATACGGTAAAATTTTTTACAAAGGTATTGCTATTTTGAAAACTTGCTGTATATTTGCACAACTTTTTAAAGGAAGTACCTTCCTCCTTAGCTCAGCTGGTTAGAGCATCTGACTGTTAATCAGAGGGTCCTTGGTTCGAGTCCAAGAGGAGGAGCGTAGAAAACCCGCATCTGCAATGCGGGTTTTTTTTTATTGTTTCATTTCCCAAACACAAATCACCCCATCGCCTAATTATCATGACCTGTTTATTAGTACACTTGTTTCTAAAATCCTTGCTTCCCACATTAAACCATTGATTGCAAGCATATAAGAAATCATAAGTATACATTTTTAGCTAAATACTCAGTTTGTGCATAACATCCACTTACATATTCAAAATATTGGCATAGCTTTGGCATTAAACTTTTGATTAAAATTTGCATCAATGAATGTGTATTACTAATTATTGGCCCTTATGAAAACTGCCACGAAACAACCCGTCAAACAATTTGACGAACAAGAATATACGGATGATTCTTTTTCAGTTTATTTTGATCGTGCCGGGGAACAGATTTACCAGATTACAATTTTGGGAGAGATCAATACCAACACTTTTAACATAATAACTTCCATCAGTAAAAATATTTTGATTACCCAGGCGGATAAGACCATGTATTATCTGGTTGACTGCAAGCATATCCGGAATATTTCTTTTCGATCTATGCAACAGATTTACAATTATGATTTCCCTAAAAATCTGATTATTGTTCTTTACAGTGTCCCTAAAAAAATACAACAAATCATAAACTTGTTATCACTAAACAATGAAAGCTCCTTACAATTTAAAGTCGAAGCTGATGAAAATTCTGCTAACACATTTTTGTATGAACAAACCGGCCAGTTATTCTTCCATCCCCTGACAGGCAATCGATTACACAACTGCTCGCAACCCCATTCCAGCCAAAAAGTTTTTACTAAATTATGGGAACAAAATCAGGAATATTTTACTTCAGGCAATCATAAGCTTCGAATCGTCAAAGATCAACAATGGACCTATCAACCAGAAGATCAACACTGCAGTATAGAAATGTCTGTTATAGAAGAAAATATTTTACTGATAATTTTTCAGGGATTTATTAAACCACTAGATATTGATCATTCCTATAGCATTCTAAATCAAATCGTTCAACTATTTGGCTTCGATCAACACAACAAAATGTACAGCATCAACGATTTGCGGGCTGTTCAGGGGTCCAGTTTAAAAGCACGAAAAAAAACCACCCTGTACGAAAAAACCTTTAAAAAGTATTCCAACGCTTTGGTTACGGTCCCTTCGCCAATAACACGCTTGTTTATTGTTATGCTAAAGCACTTCTACCCATCACATTATCGCCTGTGGTTTATTCAGGAAAACATTGAACAAGCCTTTGATCTGGTATTAGCATGCCGCGAGAAAAGTACCAGAATTGATGATTATATCAAAAAAAACCGACTCTTTAACGTTTTCCGTAGTCATACAATCAAAAACTTGTTCTGAGACTTTTTAATATCTGAGTCCAGTCTAAAAAGGTCACATTTGATTTTCAGCGGCTGTGATAAATTTAGTCTTTTTAGGCCGGCCTCATCTATCATTTCGGCACGAATTAGAATCATCCATGTGTGAGTCATATTTTTTTCATAAATCCGCTTCATGCCTTTTAACCATTTGTTGGCCCCAACTATGCACAGCATATAAGTAACGCAAAAAGTAATTATCCTGTTAATTAGATATAGTTAATTCGCTTTTTTATTGACTTCCTCATCTTTATTGTTAATTTTGGAGCTTAAAATCAAACTAAAGAAAAGGTAAAATATTATATCAATCTCCTGTCAGTCAAGTCCCTAAAAAGAAATTGCTTATTGGGGAGTTTAATATATGTATGACCTGGATTGAAAAAGCACATATGTCAAGTATAATATACCTGCAAAAGATATGAATGACCTTGAAGCATTACACCTTTACCCTGAAGAATTAGAACACACAACTGACGCCTGCTCTATCTATTTTCAGTACACGGATGAACAGATTTTCAAGTTGCGGATTATTGGACAACTCAACGAGTCCGGTGCTCTAAAAATAATAGAGATAGGGAAAAAAATTTACAACCAGTACAAGAGTCTTTACCCCGGCCTGAATATCTATTTTGTTACCGACACCAATCAATTACGCAGTGTTTCATTAAAAGCAGCCAGAGAGCTCAAGCGCTGCAAGACTCCTGCGAACTCACATATTGTTATTTATAATATCCCTTTTGCTTTAAAGCGTCATCTTACATATATTTCATCGGGACGCCTAAAAAAATATAATATTACACTAAAACAGGACGAAACTGATGCGTTATTATTTGTTTTTCAGCAAATAGGAAGAAGCGTTAACCCACTTAACCAAAAAAACCCTGAAGGTCCGCAAAGCGATAAACTCGTATCTCGTACGATCTTTGACAATTTATGGGAGAAAAAACAAGAAGTAATCACCATCGGCAAGCACCACTACAAAAAACTTATGCTGGACGACTGGCAATATACCTCCAAAGACAACCGCTTTCATGTCAATATGTCGGTTATTGAAGGCAATATTGTATTGATAAATTTTGTCGGCTTTGCCCATCCTATTGATATTGACAAAACTTACGACATACTTGGACGGATTATTGATATCATGCATTTTGATGAAAAAAACAACAAAATATACAGTATCAATGACCTTCGCAAAATGAAGGGAATCACCTTAAAAGCCAGAAAAAAAACCACCTTATACGAGGTTAAGTTCCAACGGTTTTCCCATATCCTTATATCAATCACCTCGCCACTGGCGGGTTTTCTTGTAAAAATGCTGAAAAAACTTTACCCTAAGCAATATAAGCTTTGGGTCATGATGACCGACCTGGAAACATCCTTTGCCTTTCTGAAAAAATATCACTCCCACAACCTTTCGATCGACAAAAAGTATTTTGATGTCCCCACCAATAAAGATGAGAAGTTTGTTATTCCGGACAACAAAAAAGACCTGGTGGCACTTGTCAAGAAACAACACGAAACCATACAAAAAGAAAAACACGAGAAAGAACGGCAGTTGGGAATACTCCAAAAGATTACCGGCCATATGTCTTTTAATGAATCTTTTGATCAGTTGATTGATAAAGAGGCCTATAACTCAGAGGATTCGCTTTTTGCCGATGTATTAAAGACCATCAAATTATTACAGGATGATTTTCGTGAGATCATGCGCGAGCGTGATTATCAAACGCGCCTTATGCGTGAAAGTGAAGAAAAATACAGAAGTGTTGTTGACCTGGCTTCGGATGTTATTGCGATGATACAAGATGAAAAAGTTGTACTGATCAACAATGCCGCTACAACTATCTCTTCTTACACCAAAGAAGATTTACTCTTTAAGCCTTTCTATAATTTTTTGGAAAGGCCGGAAACATATCGCAGACTTTTTAAAATATTCCTGCTTTCAGAGAAAAAAAATATTACGCTGGAAACACATTTTATCAGTAAGGATAAAAAAATAATTCCGGTTTCCTTGAGTGCTGGAAAGATAAAATACCAAAAGAAAACTGCGATCATGATTATCGCCAGAGATATTACCGAGCGCAAACAAAATGAAGCAGAGCTGGAAGAGCACCGTAAAAACCTGGAAAAACTGGTCAGGGAAAGAACTATAGAGCTACTGGAAGCGAAAGAAAAAGCAGAGGAATCCGACAAACTAAAATCGGCATTTTTAGCAAATATGTCGCACGAAATCAGAACTCCGATGAACGCCATCATCGGATTTTCATCGCTTTTGGATGATCCTGAACTCAAACCTGAAGAATTGAGATATTATATCGAGCTAATTCGTAATAACGGACAGGATTTATTGCATCTGGTTGATGATATTATCAACCTGGCCAAAATTGAAGCCGGGCAACAGGAGACCAACTTTAGCGAGTTTAATTTATTGGAAATGATGAAAGAGCTCTTCTCCAATTTTAAAACTATGGAAGTGAAAGACAAGAAGAAGAGCTCTATTGATTTCAAACTTAATTACAACACACCAACGGAAGTGCTTAAAAGCGACCCTGTTAAAGTGCGACAGATTATTCGTAACTTATTAAGTAATGCATTTAAGTTTACAGAGCAGGGTGCAATAGAAATTTCGGTTGATCAAAAAGATAACTGCTTAATTATCAGCATCAAAGATACGGGTATTGGCATAACAAAAGAAGAGCAGGAGATCATTTTCGACCGCTTTCGAAAAGCCTCCCATAGCGTGGATAAGATATATGGCGGAACCGGATTGGGATTATCCATTTCTAAAGGACTATCGAATAGTATTAATGGTGAATTATTACTAACATCCGAAAAAGGAAAGGGCTCTACGTTTTCGTTAAAATTACCCCTGGAAAAAAGCATGCCACCAAATAATGATGATGCTATCGCTTTAAATTCATCACAGCAGTCGAAAAAGAAAACCAAAAATAAAAAAGAACTGCCAGATTGGACCGGACGCAAAATCCTCCTGATAGAAGATACACATACGAATTACCTGTACATTCGAGCAGCTTTATCCACTACCGGAATTTCTTTGGTCCACAAGGAGACTGGAGAAGAAGGAATTGAATGTTTTAAAGCGAACAGTGATTTTGACCTGGTCCTTTTAGACATCAGGCTGCCTACTATCAGTGGCTTTGAAGTAGTAGAAGAGATGAAAAAACTACGGCAAAACACACCTGTCATTGCGCAAACAGCCTATGCCATGAAAGGAGACAAGGAAAAAACCCTGACTTCAGGATTCGACGACTATATAGCCAAACCAATGAGCCCCAACGATCTAATACAGATGATTGCTAAGCATATTGTTTCTTAGGCAAATTAAGTTTTTGGGCTACATCTTCCAGATGATTTAACAATGCATCCAGATGTTCCTTTTCATGTGTTGCAATAAGGCTAATCCTCAGACGTGTTACTCGTCGCGGAACTGCCGGATAAAGGATGGGATTAACATATATGCCTCTTTCCAATAAAATCCTGGCCGATTCACGGACTTTTACATCATCACCGATAATAATTGGAAAAATAGCCGATTCTGTATTGCCTATATCAAAACCTAATGCTGTAAGATTTTGCTTCAAATAATTGATGTTCCACCATAGTTTTTCTCTTATCTCTGGTTGCTCTTCAACGATATCAATCGAGCGAAGCAAAGATCCGGTTACCTGTGGTGTGGGGGCTGCTGAAAAAATATTCATCCTCGCATAGTATTTCAGCAAATCCGTTAGCTCTTTGCTGGCACACAAAAATCCTCCGACAGCACCAAATGACTTCGAAAATGTTCCGGTAAGCACATCTATCTTACCCAGCAAATCAAAATGTTCAGGTGTTCCTTTACCATTCTTACCAAACACACCCTGCCCATGAGCATCATCAACCATAACGTATGCCCCATAGGCTCGGGCCAATTCTACAATTTTATTTAGCGGTGCTAAATCAGCCTCCTGCGAATAAACACCATCAACAATAATCATTTTGGTGCGGTATTTATTCTGAACATCTTTTAATGCCTTCTCCAACGAGGCCATATCATTATGCAAAAACCATTTAACATTAGTTTTATAAGTGCCGTCAATAACACTGGCATGGACAAAAATATCCATAATAGCAACATCCTTTTCCTGTAACATGGCTAATATCGAACCAGCATTTGCGCCAAAGCCCGAAGTGTAGATTATTGAATCCTCCATATTGTTGAAGGCGGCAATCTTCTTTTCCAGTTCTACATGAATATCCAGGTTACCCCCAATGAGTTGTGAAGCTCCTGCACCACTACCATATTTTAATAATGCCTGTTTTCCGGCTTCTATAACTTCTGGATTTTTTGTAAGATTAAGATAATCGTTTGAAATAAAACTTATGGCTTCTTTCTCTTTTCCGGTGTTGGGATCTAAAATGCGAGCTACCGGTTCTGAGCCATGAGTGGAACGAATCCGGTAGTTTAATTGCTTTTCTTTGCGCAAAAACTCCAAATATTTTTGAAATATGGCCGATCGCTCCATAATATCCTTGTTATCGAAATCGGCAAAATCCTTAAGACTCACTGTGTTGTAATCTTGTTTCATGTTTTCCTTCGTTTTTTAAATTTGGCATTAAAATAAGAACGTTTTATATAAATAACAAAAAAACCAGCAAATAATTTACTGGTTTCTTTCTTATTATCTTAAGCAACGCTATAAGTGGTCTTTAAAATACTGTTCGATTTTTTGATAAAGATGCAGGCGGTCAATTCCACCGACATTATGTTCGTGACCGGGATAAACAAAATAGTCAACCAGCTTACGTTTTTGAATGGCTGTCTTCAAAAACTGCAGGCTGTGTTGCCAAACAACAACAGGGTCGGCAGTACCATGAATCACCAGCAATCGGCTATCGAGCTTATCTACTTTTCCTAAAATGCCGGCTGCTTCATAGCCTTCCGGATTGCTTTGCGGAGTGTCCATATAGCGCTCCCCATACATTACTTCATAGTACTTCCAGTCGATGACAGGCCCACCGGCAACGCCGGCTTTAAAAACATCCGGATGTTCCAAAAGCATAGCGATCGTCATAAACCCACCATAGCTCCATCCGTCAACACCAATGCGGGCAGTATCCACATAAGGCTGTTTTTTTAGATAATCCACTCCCTTCATTTGATCTGCTACTTCCAGTTGTCCAAGATTTCTGAACACCGCACTTTCAAAATCCATCCCTCGATTCGCCGATCCACGATTATCCAGGGTAAAGACAATATAGCCCTGGCTAGCTAAATAATTCAGGAAGATATTGCCTCCTCCAAGCCAGGTGTTTTGAACAAGCTGGGCATGAGGGCCACCATAAACATATATAATCACTGGATATTGCTGCGCAGGATCAAAATCATAGGGTTTGATCATGCGTGCATATAAGTCTGTTTCGCCATCAGCAGCTTTTATGGTAAGCAACTCTGTCTTTCCTGTCTGGTAATTCGCTGATAAAGGACTATTCTTTTCTACCAGGGTGTGCAGAACCGTATTGTCCATGCTTTTAAGCATATATTCACTGCCTGTATTCAGGGAGCTATACACATCAACAAAGTAATTCCCGTCATCGCTCAATGTAATATTATGAGTCCCTTCGCGGCTGGTAATGGTTTGAACCTTTCCACGCATATTAACAACAGATAAATGACGTTCAAGCGGGCTTTTAATCGTACTGGTAAAAAAGACTGATTCATTTTTTTTGTCAAAACCATTAATTTCCAATACTTCATATTTCCCTTTGGTCAGTTGTTTTTCAAGCTCTCCGTTGGTATTGTAAAGATACAAGTGGTCATATCCATCGCGACGGCTAAGCCATAAAAAATGTTTGTCATTCCAGGGCAGGAAGACAGGACCATTTTCCGGTTCAACATATTTTTCATGTTTCTCTTCGAAAAGTGTTTGTGTCATCTTCCCTGTTTCAGCATCATAGGCATTGAGCTTCATATGATTCTGATCACGATTAAGCACAGCGATATACACCAGTTTTCCATCGGGGGACCAGGTAATATTCGTTAAATACTTTTCTTTGGGTTCGCCTGTTTCAAGATAAATAATATCATCATTCGCTACATTATAGATACCCACAGTAACATGATGGCTGGCTTCCCCTGCCATCGGATATTTTTCATTTTTCACACTGGCAATACGCGTATCTATGTCTACCAAAGGATAATCAGCCACCATGGTTTCATCCTTACGGTAAAAGGCCAGCTTATTACCTTCCGGGCTCCAAAACGTGCCTTTTTCGATTCCAAATTCCCGACGATGTACTTCCTGCCCATAAACAATCCCTCGATTGTCCGAAGATGCTACTTTTTTAACAAAAGATTCCCCAACAATATATAAATCATTGTCTATGGTATAGGCTGCTGCTTTAGCCTCAGCATGAAAGTCTCTGTTTTCTGCTTTTTCAGTGTAATCAAATAGTTTCTCAATCTTTTGATTCTTCACATTATAAAAAAAGTAAGCATGGTTGGATGAAAAAACAATGGTTTTCTGATCTACCCAATGAAAGCCGGGCAGATTGTCCAGGGTTTCATAACTGGCATCTTTCAAGGCCTTATTCAACGCTTTCAAATCGGCAAGTGTTTTTTTCTTTGCTTCATTACTGGCCTGGATACTTACAATTTTATCTTCAGACTTCCAGGTAAATTCCCTGGAGTCGGGGCGCCACTCTGTATTGCTTAAGTGCTCCGGATAGGCTCCCGGGCGAAAAGCATCGATCAGAGTTAGTACTTTTTCCTGTGCACTCCCCTGCCAGGCGAAGGACACAAACAACATGACAATCAAACTACTTACAAGCTTTTTCATGATCTTTTCTTCTGGTTTATAGTATTTCATTTATTTCTTTGATAAAGTCCGGACGCCGTTCAATTTCATTGCCAATCACCAAAACATCCGCACCGGCACGGATAACCTCCTCTGCTACTGACTTCTCACAAATCCCTCCTCCAACAATTAAAGGAATATGGATATGAGCCTTAATAGCACGAATCATGTCCGGCGAAATATTGTATTGGGCTCCACTTCCGGCATCAGCATAGATTATCTTCATACCCAGCATTTCACCAGCCATAGCGGTAGATGCTGCCAGCATAGGTTTATCCTTAGGCAGCGGACTGGTATTACTCATATATGATGCGGTGGTACTTTTCCCGCCATCGATCAGCATATAGCCGGTAGGAATTGTTTCCATCGCAATTTTGCGCAGATAGGGTGCTGCAACCACATGTTGTCCAATCAAATACTCCGCATTCCTTCCCGAAATCAACGACAAAAACAGCATAGCATCGGCCTGGTCGGCAATTTGCAAAACAGAACCCGGAAATAAAATCACTGGCAGGTGGGTGCCTTCTTTTAGCTTGTTTACGGTCTTGTCTATATTCCCTATGCTAATATGACTCCCCCCTACAAAAAGAAAATCCACTTTTGCTGCATTGATATGTTTCAACAACGATTCTGTTCCTTGTCTTTCTACATGATCCGGATCAACAAGAACCGCCAGCGACGCCCTCTCCCGGGAATATATTTGCTGAAGTATGGACATTGGATATTTTTATGACAATATTAAAAAAAATTCTACTTCCTCTTCTTCATTTTTTTGCTTTTCTTTGATACTGCTGAAAAACAATTCCTGACACAATTAACACCAGACCTGCTATGGTGTATGTATATATTGTTTCACCTACAAAGATATGAATAAAAAACAAAGATAAAAATGGAGAAAGAAAAACAAGCTGACTGATTTTATCTGTTCGTTCAGTTAAATGCATGGCCTTAAGCCAAAGGACAAAAGTTATCCCCATCTCAAAAATTCCGATATACCCGGCCCCAATTAACCCATACATGTTTGGAAGTTCAAATGTCTCAGTCATCAATAAATAAGCAGACAAATACAGGCTTCCCCAAAAAAAATTTAAAAACAGTTTTAAGGTTTCCGGCAGATGGCTTTTAACATTAAATAACCAAAACAAGGCCCAGATCACAGAGCTACCCAGAGCCAAAGCTGTCCCGGTTTTATTTTCAAACTCCATAGCAAAGGGCTGCCCCTGCGTTGATATTATAACAATCCCTGCAAAGCTGATAAGTAACGCCAGTAAGCTTTTTATGGTCAGTTTTTGCTTTAAAACAGGGGCCGACAACAACGCCAATACCAGAGGCCAGGTATAATTTAGTGTCATGGCTTCCTGGGCCGGAAGCATAGAATATGCAGTAAACAATACCAGGTAGTAAATAAAGGGATTCAATAAACCCAAAAACATACTGAGCAATATTTGCCTCAATGGAAATTGAAATAACAATTTGATCGACCCATCCCAAACTACCACAACAACAAGCACCATCAAAGAAACTACAGATGATAGCCATAACAATGTCGGAACATTGGTGCAGTTTAAAGAAAGCTTAAAAGCAGACGCAACCGTAGACCAAAAAACAATAGCCAAAAGAGCAAAAATATATGCTTTACGTTGGTTCATCTGTCTAAATTTTGTTCCTTGCTTGCCCCGT
>JBNJHE010000066.1:10484-14529 GCA_051748205.1 Bacteroidota bacterium
GTTCCTTGCTTGCCCCGTTAAATGCGACGATAGGAGTAGATTTAACGGGGTTCAATGTTCGTTGTTTCTATCAGGCCATCAGTCTTTTAGTCTCTTCGTTCTCTAAAGTCTCTTCGTTCGCCCTATCGCATCATCGCCAACTCGCCAACTCGCTATGCGCGCACCCCTAAATCTCCGCCTAAGGCGGGAAGCCCACCGCACAATGACATAGCCTTCTGGCAATTCGCTTCCTCACATTTAATCATCACCGTGTGTGTTAAAGTTTTTGTCATGGCTCGGTTCATCAACAGAATAAACCAGTAAATAATCATCTATCCGCTCGAAATGCAACTTATACTGGCGCTGATAGTGCAAATAATTCAAGTTGGCGTTAATGATATTATCCTTAAAAACATCAAATGGAGAGACGTAAATGTGCTCTCTCAGGGATATCGATCCTAAGGACTGAATTTTATAAATCGCTTCTTTGGCACCCCAGTATACATGTAATATTTCGGTCATATTTTCAGATTTTTCAGGCAATTCCCTCAATTCCTGTGGCGATAAAAATTTATCTTTGATTGTATAAATTCGTTTTGACAAGCGCTCGATATCAATACCGGTAGCATGTCTTTTATGTAGAATAGCAGCAGAAAAAACACCCGAATGGGAAACTGAAATATGCAAATAATGGTTTAATATTTTGGGTTTTCCATAACGATCATAATTAATATCCAGCACTTTATTCAGATTAAGTAATTTTTTGATTGTTACCCGATACGAAAGCCATTGCTTTCGTCTTTCATCATTCCCAAAGCTTTCAAATATCCGTTCCTCCATGGGTGTCAGGTTCAACATCTGCAAGAGTTCTGCAATGCTTTCTTCAATTTTCCACACCCCCAGTTGAACATCGCCCTTTATTTTCCTGTTTATGATTAAGCTCATAAAATAATTGATTATCGCTACTATGTGGCAAAGATAATAAACAAATAAGTGTAACCAGTTTGCAGTGATCATCAAAAAGTTTAACTTTGCAAACTTTTCAGTACAAAAACAGCCGGATAATCCGGTTTAACAAAAACAAAAATATCTATGAAAGAACCAGTTGTCAACGACCTGGATTACAAGATCAAGGACCTTTCATTAGCCGATTGGGGTCGTAAAGAGATCGAGATAGCAGAAAAAGAAATGCCGGGCTTAATGTCGATAAAAGAGAAATACGCCGACCAGAAACCTTTGGCGGGAGCGCGGATAACGGGCTCCTTGCATATGACCATACAAACGGCTGTTTTGATTGAAACCCTTAAATCCCTGGGCGCTGATGTGCGTTGGGCCAGCTGTAATATATTTTCCACTCAGGATCATGCTGCGGCAGCAGTAGTGCGAGATTCACAGGTGCCTGTTTTTGCCTGGAAAGGAGAAACATTACAGGAATATTGGTGGGCTACCAGCCAGGCACTAACATTCCCCGGAGGGGAAGGACCGCATCTGATCGTCGATGATGGAGGCGATGCCACTTTGATGATGCATAAAGGGAAGGAGTTTGAAGACAAACCCAGTCTTTTTGAGAAAACCTATGAGAACAAAGAAGAGCAGGAGCTGGTCAATCGGCTGAAGCTTATCTTCAACCAGGACCCACAGCACTGGAACAAAGCCATTAAGAACTGGAAAGGAGTATCGGAAGAAACAACCACCGGCGTACACCGCCTGTATCAATTAGAAAAAGCTGGTCAACTGCTGGCACCGGCCATCAATGTCAATGATTCGGTAACCAAGTCGAAGTTTGACAACCTTTATGGATGTCGCGAGTCCTTAGCTGATGGCATCAAAAGAGCTACAGATGTTATGCTGGCTGGAAAAGTCGTTACAGTACTGGGGTATGGAGATGTAGGCAAGGGCTCGGCCCATTCGCTTCGCTCTTACGGCGCCCGGGTTCTGATTACGGAAATAGACCCGATATGTGCACTGCAGGCTGCCATGGAAGGCTTTCAGGTGGTAACCACTGAAGAAGCTTTGCAAGAATCCAATATCTTTGTCACCGCTACCGGCAATAAAGATGTTATCACCGCAGAACACATGGCTAAAATGAAAGACCAGGCTATTGTCTGTAACATCGGACATTTTGATAATGAAATCCAGGTTGAGAAATTAGACCAATATCCTGGTGTAAAAAAAATCAATATCAAACCACAGGTTGATGAATATAAGTTTGATGACGGCCATTCTATTTTCCTTTTGGCCGAAGGACGCCTGGTGAACCTGGGTTGCGCTACTGGTCATCCTTCGTTTGTAATGAGTAACTCTTTCTCTAATCAAACCCTGGCTCAGATCGAGCTATGGAACAATGACCTGGAAAACAAGGTTTATCGACTACCCAAGCATCTTGACGAAGAAGTAGCACGGATGCACCTTCCACAAATTGGGGTTAATCTAACTCAGCTAACCCAGGAACAAGCGGACTATTTAGGTGTCCCTTTAAACGGACCGTACAAACCTGATCATTATCGTTACTAGTCTGATTAATTAAGTTCAGATTAGAACTAACATATCGAGCATATTATAACAAGGGTTGCCTTATAAAGCAGCCCTTATTTTTTAATTAAATATCAGTAAATTATCCCCGTCAAGCTGTGTACGGTAGCTTTTTAGCGGACGCTCTGCCGGACCTTTGACTACTGAGCCATCCAGCAGCAAAAAACGCGACATACAAACAGAATCTATCAACGTCAAACCATTGTCTTCCACATCTACTCTTGCATCAGAATTTTCATGATGATCATAGGGACAGGCCCGGTCATAGGCCACAAACTCATCATACGCCATACGATATACGACGATCCCACGGTATCCTCCCGTAATATATTCATATCCTCCCACAACATTTAATCCGGTATACATGGTAGAATTAATATCCAGACTAATGTTAACATGCACATTAGGGATAAGGTTTTGCTGTTTACTCTTGTCGCAATGCGGAAATAAAAACAAGCCAAGCAAGAAAATAAAGGAAATCAAAAATTGTTTGTATCTTTCACCGATCATTATAATCTATTTTGAATCCAACGCATGGGTAAAAATAATATTTTATCTCATGCGTTTTACAAAGATAAAGAATATATTATGAACCGAGCCATGATCCGCCTAAGGCGGAACATACACTGGATGATAATAATCGAATTGAAAAACCTGTGTGGCGAAATTTTTATTTGTCATGGCGAGCTCCCCGGATAAATGACGGGGACCACTAAAATCAAAATCAGTAACAGATGAACCATCGTAACTTTCGCTTTCTTATCTGGATCATACTATTGATCTCCATGAATGCATTCACAGCATGTAAAACCTCCAACCGGGCATCAAGAGCAGTTAAAGAAACAGAAAAAAGACAAGAGGCACAACAACAAGAGCAACGAGCCGAATATGAAGAAGCCCGTGAGCGTCATCTTTCGATACAAACGAAAGACACCAAGGAGCGAATGAAAAAAACACAGAAAAAAGCAGAACGATACAATACGAAAAAAAAGAAATTCTTTTTAGTGCGCTGGTGGGAACAACTCATGCACAAAAAACGTCATAAACAAAGCGAACCCCGCGGCCATTAATTCGTATAATCCATGATGAAGCGAACCATAATCCGCCTAAGGCAGAACATACACGGGGCTGATTATAAAAAAATGAACCGAGCCATGACAAAAACTTTAACACACACGAGGATGATTAAATGTGAGGAAACGAATTGCCAGAAGGCTATGTCATTGTGCGGTAGGATTTCCGCGAGCGAGTTGGCGATGATGCGATAAGGCGAACGAAGAGACTTTAGAGACTTTAGAGACTTTAGAGACTTTAGAGAAAAAGAACAAGGAACCCCGTTAAATCTACTCCTATCGTGGCATTTAACGGGGCAAGCAAGGAACATTGAACATTGAACATTGAACAAGAAACAAGGAACCCCGGTGAAACAGCTCCTGCCGTCGCGTTTCACAGGGCAAGCTAGGAACAAAAATTATAAACAGATGAACCGAGCCATGACAAAAACTTTAACACACACACGCATGATTAAAAAAAA
>JBNJHE010000067.1:0-14485 GCA_051748205.1 Bacteroidota bacterium
GAATAATTTTTTTGTTTAATGGCAGTAGTTATCTCTCAGAATAACGAAACCATTTTATAAAATTAATATAAATAACCTGAGAGTCAAGAAAAAATGTTGTTATTTTTCATATAGCACTAATTTCCATGTTCTGAAAACATAGAGGATCGGCATTTTTGCGTAGAATTGCGGATAAATATTTTTATGATTTTTTTTCCAGTATCCTCAGTGCCGGAATTAAAACAGCAAATATCCATTATAAAACTGAAAAATCCAGTTTCGTTTACAGCAAATCGTTCGCCAGATTTGCCAGTTCGGAGCGTTCTCCTTTTTCCAGCAGCACATGGGCATAGATCGGATGGTGTTTGATTTTGTCAATCAGATATGACAGGCCGTTAGATTGGGAGTCCAGGTAGGGCGTATCAATCTGGTAGATATCGCCGGTAAAGATAATTTTGGTTCCTTCGCCGGCACGGGTTATGATGGTTTTCACCTCGTGCGGGGTGAGATTTTGAGCTTCATCCACAATAAAGCAGATGTTTGACAGGCTACGCCCGCGGATATAAGAAAGCGGAGAGATGACCAGCTTTTCCTTTTCCAATGATTCATCAATCATTTTATGCTCTTTATCCTTTTCATTATACTGATTTTTGATAAACTTCAGATTATCAAATAGTGGCTCCATGTACGGATTCAGTTTTGACTTGATGTCCCCGGGCAAAAAGCCGATATCTTTATTGCTAAGCGGCACAATGGGTCTGGCCATAAAGATCTGTTTGTACAATCTCCTTTTTTCCAAAGCGCCAGCCAGGGCCAGCAAGGTTTTGCCTGTACCGGCCACGCCCTGCAGCGTCACCAGTTTCACTTCCGGATTGGTAATGGCATGCATGGCAAACACCTGCTCGGCATTACGCGGTGTGATTCTGTAACTTGTCTTTTTTTCAATCCGCTCGATGAGTTGTGTGGCTGGATTATAATATCCCAGACCAGAAGCACGACTATTTCTGAGGATATAATAATGATTGGCAATAGGCTGATCAATGCCCAATTCGGATGGCTCACAAACGCCCTCGCTATATAGTTTGTCAATTTGCTCTTTGGTAAGGTTTTCTACCAGCGTCTTTCCGGGATATAAAGATTCTACATCCTGAATTTTTCCTGTTTGGAAATCTTCAGCAGGCAAGTCAATAGATTTTGCTTTCAGACGTAAGTTCACATCTTTGGTCACTAAAATGACTCTTTTCCTGGGGTGTTGCTTTTTTAGTGTCAAAGCAGCATTTAAGATCCGGTGATCCGCTTTATTGTCACGAAAGACTTTCTCGGCATCCATATTGCCTTCATTCTCATGCATGATCACCTTAAACTTCCCGCTTTTAGGCCTCCCCAACGGAATCCAGTCAGTGAGTGAATGATTCGCCGACAACTTATCGATAATCCTTATGAACTCGCGGGCTTCAAAGTTTTTGGTATCATTGCCCTTTTTAAAGTTATCCAATTCCTCCAGCACTGTGATTGGTATCGCTACATCGTTATCTTCAAAACTATGAATAGCAGCATGATTGTATATGATTACGGAAGTGTCTAAAACAAAAATCTTTTTCACTCTTCTTTTACCCGATTTTGACAAGTTATTTTTACTTTCTGACATGGTTCCAGCCGATTTTTATGAACAATAAAGATACTACATTCCAAACGCGCGTGCAGGCATAATATTCCGTTACTATTCATGCTCGCAAAGTAAAAAAATCACATCTTTTTGATTTTATTGCTTTTATACGTTTACAAATGTGTTGATAATAAGTCAAAGGGATATATTACCTTTGAAACAGAAATTAGACTATTATGACACAAAAAAAGAAGTTATTTCTACTGGATGCAATGGCCTTGATTTACAGAGCCTATTATGCCCTTAATAAAAACCCGCGAATCAACTCACAGGGTTTAAACACATCGGCAATACTGGGTTTTGCCAATACACTGCTGGAGGTGTTACAAAAAGAGAATCCGACACATATCGGTGTAGCCTTTGACACCTTTGCGCCTACCCAAAGAGCGGAGGGATATGCGGATTATAAAGCCAATCGTGAAGCTTTACCGGAAGACATTGCCAAATCCCTTCCCTATATCCATAAAATGCTTGAAGGCTTTAATATTCCAATCCTATTTGAGGATGGCTACGAGGCCGATGATGTTGTGGGAACCATTGCCAAAAAAGCTGAAAAAGATGGTTTCGAAGTGTATATGATGACCAGCGACAAGGACTTCGGGCAGTTGGTGTCGGATAATATTTTTATGTACAAACCGGCAAGAATGGGCAACAAGGCTGAGGTGCTGGGGGTTAAAGAAATATGCGAAAAATACACTATTGAAAAACCGGAACAACTCATTGACATTTTAGGGTTATGGGGTGATACTTCAGATAACATTCCCGGAATACCCGGTATTGGAGAAAAGACAGCCAAACAATTGGTAAGCAAATATGGAAGTGTAGAAAACCTCCTCGATCATGCTGATGAGCTGAAGGGCAAACAAAAGCAAAACGTCATTGAGTATGCTGAACAGGGGCGCAAATCCAAAGAACTGGCCACGATTATTACGGATGTCCCCGTAAGCTATAATCCGCAGGATTTGGAGTTAAGTAAGCCCAACACCCAGGAACTCAATAAGCTTTTTGATGAGCTGGAGTTTCGTCAATATAAAAAACGTGTAGCAGAATTATTTAGCGAAGCCGGAGCATCCAGCTCCGGAGAACCGGATTTATTTAGCGAAAGCGGTGATGCAGCAGCAAGCCAGCGAAAAACCATAGCCAGCGAAAAACCAAAGTATACCCTGATCCAGAAAGAAAAAGAGATTAAAGAGCTGATTGCCAAACTGGAGAAAAATGAAGGCTTTTGCTTTGACACCGAGACATCCAGCCTGGAAGCTACGCAAGCCGAACTGGCCGGAATTTCTTTCAGCATATCAAAAGGTGAAGCCTGGTATGTACCTTTTCCCAATGATCAGAAAGAAGCGAAACAAAAACTGGAGATATTTAGAAATGTATTCTCCAACAAAGAGCTTGAAAAAACCGGACAAAACCTCAAGTACGACATTACCGTACTTAAAAACTATGGCATTGAAGTCAACGGCAAGCTCTTCGACACCATGATCGCACATTATCTGTTAGAACCGGATATGCGCCACAATATGGATTATCTGGCGGATGTTTATTTGAATTATAAAACTGTTTCTATCGAAAAACTCATTGGGAAAAAAGGCAAAAATCAAAAAGACATCCGTACTGCTGATATAAAAAAAGTAGCGGAATATGCCTGTGAAGATGCGGATATAACACTACAGCTGCGTGAAGTTTTTGAGCCCAAACTAAAGAAAAACAATCTGGAAGATCTGTTTTACAAAATAGAAATCCCTTTAATTCCGGTTCTGGCATCCATGGAAAAGGAAGGTGTAAAGCTGGATCATGATGCTTTAAAAGAAATCTCAACCCGTCTGTCCGAAGAACTAAAAGAAATTGAAACAACGATTTTTGAACTTGCCGGCGAAAAGTTCAATATCGCCTCACCCAAACAACTTGGGGTAATTTTGTATGAAAAGCTAAAAATCACAGACAAGCCCAGGCGCACAAAAACCAAACAATATTCAACAAGTGAAGATGTATTACAAAAGCTCAAAAACAAACATGAAATCATCGGGTATATTTTGGACTATCGGTCGGTATCCAAGCTCAAGTCTACCTATGTAGATGCCTTACCAGAGCTCATCAATCCACTGACGGGTCGCTTGCATACCACATTCAATCAAACCGTAGCAGCAACTGGCCGTTTAAGTTCCAACAATCCAAACCTGCAAAACATTCCCATACGAACTGAACGTGGTCGTGAGATTCGCAAAGCTTTCATTCCCCGCAGCAAAGAATACACTTTGATAGCAGCCGATTATTCACAAATCGAATTGCGCCTGATAGCAGAATTAAGTCAGGATGAATCTATGCTAAAAGCCTTCCGCGAAGGCCAGGATATACATACAGCCACTGCAGCCAAAGTTTATCAAGTAAAGCCGGAAGAAGTGGATAAAGAGATGCGGCGCAAAGCCAAAACCGTCAATTTTGGCATCATCTACGGTATTTCTGCCTTTGGCTTGTCAGAACGTCTGGACATCAAACGCTCAGAAGCCAAGGAAATTATTGATGCCTATTTTGAACAATACCCGGCCATCAGGAAATATATGGATGAGCAGGTAGCCTTTGCACGCAAGCATGGATATGTCAAAACGCTGAAAGACCGCAGGCGCTATTTGCGGGATATCAATTCTAAAAACAGCATTGTCCGTGGCTTTGCTGAACGAAATGCTGTTAATGCGCCCATACAGGGCTCCTCAGCCGATATGATCAAAGTTGCTATGATAAATATACACAATTACCTGGTAGAAAACAATATGAAATCAAAGATGACGCTGCAGGTCCATGATGAATTGATCTTTGATGCGCATCAGGATGAAATTGACCAACTAAAGCAAGCTGTTGTCAGCTACATGAAAGACGCTATGCCCCTGAGCATTCCGGTAGTTGTGGATATAAATGAAGGGAACAACTGGCTGGAAGCGCATTAGCCTTATTCCGGTATGAGGGTTTTATACTGATCGTATCGATTCATAATTTCGTGGACAAATTTGTAGGTTTCGTCTCCGCGAGCATATCCATGTTTAACTACAGGGTCGTTATAATATTTAGGGATAGATTTATACAGCAAAAAGGTATCCACTTCTTCCCATGAGTTAGTATCGGCTTCAAATTTTTCAGCCAGCCGGCGAGCATCCAGCACATGGCCCAGCCCGATATTATAAGACGCCAGCACAAACCTGATACAGTCTTCTTTCGATGCCTCATGGCTGGCAAATCGTTCTTCCAGATACTTCAGAAAACGTACTCCTGCCCGTATGTTTTGTTCAGGATCGTTAAGATTATCAGCACCAAAGCGCTCTCCTGTTGCAGGCATCAACTGCATCAGGCCCTTTGCTCCAGCCCAGGATTCTATAGACGGATTAAAGCGTGACTCCTGAAATATCAGGGCAGCCAGTAAACGCCAGTCCCAGCCTATTTCCTTACTGTATTTCTTGATCAAATCATCATAAGGAGAGATATGTCCTCCGCCCAACGAATGGAATTTCTGATTCGTTTTATGTACACTTTTGCGACTGAGAAAATATTTGTGATACAACATCTGATAAGCGGCTGTTTCCTTGAAGTCCTCCAGCCATTGATCAGCCGACATCCGCAAAGAATCCGCTCCTTTTGGAACTGCCCAGGCTAATTTTTGAGGAAAACTAACAGGTAGCTGAATGTCGATATTGTCATAATATGTCCGATTAACCATAGCTACGTGTTCGTCGCAAACGGTATAGTCGATTTCACCACTGGCTACCATTCTTACCAGTTGTTCACTTTCGTAGTCGGATTCAACAATATCAATATCCGAACCTATTTCATTTTCCAGACTCTTCAGCCGGCTGACAAAGGAGGTATTTTTCTGTACGTAGATGGTTTTTTCGGCCAGGTCGAGTTGTGAACGGATCAGGCTGTCTTCAATGGCTCTGTATGTCATGCGGCGAAATCCTTCAGGTTTTCGCTGCACCAAAACCTGACGACTTAAGCTGTGAGCAACCGTAAAATCCACCTGCTTTTTCCGCTCCTGGGTGACAGCAAGGTCAATGCCAATAATATCACACCGCCCCTGTTTCAAGCTGTCAAATTTTGCATCCAGATCATTATTGACTTTTATCTCCAAATCTACACCCAGATGGGATGCGTACTTTTTCAGCAGTTCATACTGAAAACCCATTGTTTTACCCCGATAAATAAAATAATTGATGGAGTTAAAGTCGGTGATGGCAATAAGCTTTCCCCGTTGCCGAATCTCATCCAGCACATTAGCCTCAATCCTGTCAGATACATCATCGCCAATGCCGGAGGAACCATTATTGGAACGAAAAGAGATAATGATGATAACAATCAATAAAAGAGCAAAGGCAGCTATTGCCAGTTGCTTTTTGTATTTTTCAAAAAATACATGCATATAGATTGGTCCTTCTTTTGCTCGCTAAAGATACATTTTCCAGAAACAACAATCAATATTTTTTTATATCAACCTGGCTAAATGCCATTTACATATGGTTATCGATGATATAATCCACCAAATCGGGCACAGCAGACGCGGCATTTTCCTTCATAATGGTTAGGTTATGGATATTCAAATCCTGATTTGCCTGAGGATCAACATAAAATTTAGGTATGCTTTTACCAGCAAACTGAAACAGGCTGGCAGCAGGATACACCTTTAAGGAAGTCCCAATAATCAGCAGCAAATCCGCCTCCCCGGTAATAAGGGCAGCGGGTTCCAGCATGGGCACTGCTTCGCCAAACCACACCACATGTGGCCGCAGTTGAAATCCATCCTCAGCCTTATCCCCGATATTGAGTTGCCAGCCCTCAACAGGATAAATCAAAGAAGCATCATTAGAGCTTCGGGCTTTACGGATTTCTCCATGCAGATGTATGACATCCTTAGAGCCAGCGCGTTCGTGCAAATCATCAACATTTTGGGTGATGATTTTCACATCAAAAAAATCCTCCAGCTTTACCAGGGCTTTGTGAGCAGCATTAGGTTCCGCTTCCAGCACATTTTTCCGTCGTTGATTATAAAACTCCAGCACATCTTCGGGATGACTGTGCCACGCTTCCGGCGAAGCCACTTCCTCAAACCGATAATGTTTCCACATGCCATCATCATCACGAAAGGTCTTAATCCCACTTTCAGCACTTATCCCAGCTCCGCTGAGAACCACAATTCGATTTTGCATACTTTTTGATTTGTTTTCTATTTCAAATAAAACAACTTACTGACAACATAGTTGAATTTCCCATTAAGAATCTCTCTCCTGGCATTCCACTATGATGTAATGCGACTTTATATTAACTCCTCACACCAGGTTTTATTTCTCTGTTGCATCTACCATAATGGATTCCTGAAGTGATGCTGCATCAACTGCTAATAAACTTTTTATAGTGATCATAGCGCTCGAAAATTTGCCGTACGTATGTATATGGCTCTATGCCTCGCACATAACCATATTCGATTTCGGGCAGGTTATAATTTCGGCGATGACTTAGTTCCAGAATCATTTGCTCAACATTTTCATCCCATTGATTTCTGTTCAGCCCCCTCATGTCGGCAAGCTTACGGGCATCCTGCACATGATAATATCCACAATTATAGGATGCAATAGTAAATTTAATCCGCTGTAGAGAGTCTTCAATATTATGAAAATCGTCATAGATCTGTTGCAGATATTTTGTTCCTCCATGGATACTTTGCACTGGGTCGCTACGATTTTGCACACCCAATTCACGCGCAGTAGCAGGCATAATCTGCATTAAGCCTTTAGCCCCGGCCCATGAACTGGCTGATGGTTTAAAGCGTGACTCCTGATATACTAATGAAGCAAGCAAACGCCAATCCCAACCAACTTTCCCGGCATGCGTCTTAATGATGTCATCATATTTGCTGATTTTATTCTCATTCAGACTGTAAAAGTCGCTTTGGATTCGCTGTCTAAAGTTTCGTTTATTTTTGAAATACTTATTATAGATCACATAATAATCTACATCCTTTTTGATTTTTTTCAACCACATATTTGCAGCTTCCTGCAAATCATCTGCCTGAGGTCGTACCGCCCAGGCTATTCGTTGAGAAAAACTAACAGGAACATCAATGTCAAGAATAGGATAATAAGAGGCATTAATACTGGCAAGGTTATTATCCGCAATCGTATACTTAATTTTACCCTCCACAACCATTTCAATAATCTCGCTTGTCGATAAACTACCCGGAAGCGTATCGATATGGATCTTCCCCCCTATTTCTTTCGATAAATTATTTAGTCTGTGCATATACGAAGAGTTCTTTCTTACAGAAACGGTATCGCCAATAAGCTCTATAGCATCGTGTATAAGGTGGCTCTGGACCTCACTCCAACCCATATTACGCCAGTTGTCAGGCTTTTTCTGCACTAATACCTGATGCGTTAAATACAGATAATCCGTGAAGTCAACAATTTGCTTCCTGCCTGTTGTAATGGTTAACCCATGCGCTATTAAATCAATTTCTTCATTGTTCAGCTCACTCATCATACTATCAATGCTGCCGGAAATCCGGATATCCAGATCAACATCCAGGTAATCAGCAAACCGCTCTAATAACTCATATTCAAACCCCATGGGTTGACCACGGTACAAAAAGTAACTTGTGCTGGAATAACTGGTAAGCGCTGTTAACTTACCATCTTCTTTAATGTCTTGTAAATCACGTTCGATTTGAAATATCCCGGAAAATCGCTCCATCTCACTCTCAGTGGAAGCGTTCTTGTTTTTGGACTGACAACCGGAAATGCTCACAATAACAAATAATGTGCAAATAGTAAAAGTTAATGATTTCATAGTTAGGGCTTTTTAGACTACACTCATTCAAAAATACAAAAAATCATATTTATTTGTCTGTCAAACCAAAATCCAAAGATACAGAAATACTGAACTTTTTTAGCCTGCATTAGTTTAAAGCTTATGTCATATATTTTTTTTGTTTCTCTAAAGAAAACATATAATTTAGCCTGTCTATATAGGGTTACAATTAAGCACCGGAATTAGTTTATTATGAAGAAAAAACAAGCAGGATATCTTGAAGGGATTATCTCTATTATCGGAAACATAGTGTTATTCGGCTTAAAATACTGGGCAGGAATAGTATCGGGATCTGTTGCTTTACTGGCAGATGCCTGGCATACATTAACTGATTCGGTAAGCTCAGTGATTGTTATTGTCGGCATGAAGCTTTCAGGAAAAAAAGCAGACCATGAACATCCATACGGACATGGCCGCTGGGAACAAGTTGCTTCCGTATTTATTGCGGCCTTGCTTGCTGTTATCGCTTTTAATATTATTCATGACTCTATCGTACAATTTAAGGATGAAGAAGCAGCCAGTTTTGGCACATTGGCCATTATCGTTACTATAGTATCGATAGTTGGCAAAGAAGGGATGGCACAATATGCTTTTCATCTGGGAAAGAAGTCGGGCAATACCGCAGTAAAAGCTGATGGATGGCATCATCGTTCGGATGCCTTATCGTCTGTGCTGGTATTGGCAGGGATTTTTCTAAATAACTATTTTTGGTGGATTGACAGTGTTTTGGGCTTTTTGATTTCCCTTTTATTGCTACACGCGGTTTATAAAATCCTCAAAGAGTCGGTCAATGCGATGATTGGTCAACGACCGTCGGAGCATATCATCGAAGCAATAAGAACATTAATTGAAGAAAACGAACAACGTGATCTACTTCCCCATCATTTTCTGCTTCATGAATATGGTTCACACCGGGAGCTAACCTTCCATATTAAAGTTAAAGGGGATTGCACTATTAATGATGCTCACGAAGTAGCAACACGTGTAGAAAAACGAATCAAGGAAGAACTGGATATCTCAACAACCATCCACTTAGAGCCATACGGTGCACATTAATCACTTATGGTTTCAGGGCCAGGAAAGCCATCATCCTTACGCCTGTCTCCAGGCTTTTCTCATCAATATCAAAGGTAGTACTGTGTAGATTCGACCGAATACCTTTTTTCTCATTGCGCACGCCAAGGCGATAAAAGCAGGCCGGCACCTTTTGCGAATAATAAGCAAAATCTTCAGCCGTCATTCGCACCGGCAACGGGATCACATTTTCTTGTCCCAGGAGCAGCGCTGCTTTGCGAAAAGTATCATTTGTCAGGGCTTCATCATTAACCAAAAACGGATAGCCCTTGTCAATCAGCACATCGCAGTCACCACCCATCGCACGGGCTGTCTGCTGAGCTATTTCAGTAATTCTTTGATGCGCTTTTTCTCTCCAGGCCTCATCAAAGGTACGAAAAGTACCCTCCAGCTTAACCTCATCAGGAATGATATTGGTTCTGCCATCAGCAGTAAAGCGGCCAAAAGACAACACGGTTGGAATATCCGGAGGCGCATTTCTGCTGGCGATTTGCTGAAGACTAAGCAGTATCTGAGCAGCCATCAGCACAGTGTCTGTATTTTTGTCCGGCATGGCCCCATGGCCTCCTTTTCCTCTGACAGTGAGATAAACTTCATCTGTAGAAGCCATATATTGACCGGGTTTCATACCTATTTTACCCACGTCAATATCAGGGTCAACATGCAGTCCATAGATTTTTTGAGGTTGATATTTCTCCAGCAAGCCCTCGTCCAATAGCATCCGTGCTCCTCCGGGAAAAGTCTCTTCCGAAGGTTGAAATATGAGCACCACACTGCCCTTAAGATATGCTTTTAGCTCCTGAATCACCTGTGCTGCACCCAGCAAAACCGCCGTATGTGCATCATGCCCACAGGCATGCATAACCCCCTTATGCTTCGACACGAAAGAATGGGTGTTGGCTTCTTCGATGGGCAAAGCATCCATATCAGCCCGTAAGGCAATCCTTTCCCCGTTGTCTGCCCCCTCTATCAGTCCGATAACTCCGGTTTTTGCCATGCGTTGATAGGGTATCCCCATTTTCGAAAGCTGCTGCTCAATAAACTGAGCCGTTTGCTCTTCTTCCCTGGAGCGCTCCGGATAGGTGTGGATATGCCGGCGAAAAGCCACCGTTTGAGAATGATATTTTCTGACGGTATCCAATAATAAAGCATTCATTTCCTTCATGTCTAACATCGTTATTTTATGGGTCTTCATCGAAAAACATTCATCTTTTCATTGTTATCAGAAGTCAAGATTAAAGGATAAATATAAGCGGGGTTCCTGCACCTCACCTTCCAGGTAACCCCAGGCATAATCAAAACGCACAAAATATCCAAACAGCTTTGCTCTTAAGCCGGCACCTGCGCCACCCACAATTGGCTCAGTTGTTCGTTTTACGGTCACATGAAAAGGATTCTGGAAGTATTCTGTTTCTTCTATGGTATTTTCCTCACTGTAAGGATTGAATCCTGTCCAGGCAGAACCGGCATCCAAAAAGCCAATCAGTTGCAGACTGCTTAAAAACTCTGACTTAATGGGTTTTTTGGAAAAATAACGGATAAACGGAAAGCGGAGCTCCGAATTAAATAAAGCAAAAGTATTGCCGTTTCTGATATTTTGTTGAAACCCTCTCATCGGAGTAGCCAGCGTTTGGAAGGCATAATTTTGTTCATAATTAATATCCGTATTCTGATTAAACTTGGGTGTTATCCAATTATCCACCCCTCCCATATAATAAATCAGCCGGGCATTACCAAAGCTGGAAGAAGCCGCCAGGCGATTTGCCCAAATCAGACTTCGGTGAACAGGCAAATAGTTGCGAATATCAAACCCAACAACAAACATGCTGATATTTTGCCGGTCATCATCCAAAAGCTGAAAATATTCACCAAAGGCTTTTCCACGCGTTCCAAATAAGGTGTTGATTCCACGATCGCGGGTGTTGTCAAAAACCAATTCAGCTTTTAACCCCGCCCAGGTATAGAATTCATTGGGCACCTGCAAAGTATAATAATCGGTAGCCATTATCGTTGCTCTGTCATAGCGTATCGATGCTGTGGCCCGGGCCGAAAAAACCTGATTAACCGGATACTTTATCTTATAATAAATATTGTGAGAGGCGATTTTTTGCATAACATATTCCGAGGAATTCTGATATGATTTGCGATGAAATACCCATTGCTGATCCAATCGGTTTTTTAAGTTTTCATAGCTAATCATGTATTCATTATTTTGCAGATTCGGCGATAAACGCACTCCTCCGGTCAGGCGATAGTCCTCCATCAAATCATTGGCCCCCACCATAAACAAACCACTAAAACCCGGATTGAGGAAAATAGGTGCTCCCCCTCCCGTAAAAGGCTGATAAGATTCATCCATAAAAGAAAAATCAACCTGGCTAATCAACTTATTAATAGTGTATTCCACATAATAATTATTCTCGCCGGGTGCCTTTGTGGTTTGGGATTGCTCTTCTGGCTTCTGTTGTTTCTCGTCTTCAAAAACATAATCTTCAATATTCACCTCACCCGAGTCCTGAGGAACAGGCTCCTTTAAGTCATTTTCTGTCAACGGAACAAATCGCTTGCCGATTATTTCTTTCTTTGATTTTTGGGATTGTCTTGAGGTATCCGCCTCTGCCTCTTCGTGGGATTGTGCAATCATCTGATTTCTGTACACCGTATTTTCTATCCGGCTTTTGTCTACCGCGTCGATCTCAGGCAAATCACGGACAAAGAGCTTATCCTTCCCATTGTGATAGACATGTTCTACCAGTTTTTTCTGATTTAAACTAATATCATGATCCAGGATACTCTGACTGTAATCCGACAACGGAAAGGTTCTGGAAAAATATCGATAATGAACAACAGTATCCACATAGTTTACAGCGCTGTCAAATTTAGCTATGTAGCGGTTTTTAATCCCATTATGGTCGCTCAGATAGGTAACATAGCCTTTTTGAAATTCTTCCGGATGGGTTTCATCAACATGGGGAGTATTTGTCAAACGCCACAGCACTCTGCTCTTCGGTTCATAGTGATAGATAAAAATATCAGCATAAGAAGCCACCTTTATTGAGTCTCTTTCCCTTTTCTCCCTCCAGTTCAAACGAACATCACGCAATGTATCTGAATGCCGGTTCGAGCTAAATACAATATCCTGTGATTGATTAATAAAACGCGGATGCCATTCATCATAAACATCATTGGTAATTTGTTCGAAAGTTTCGCTCCCAACAGTATAGACAAAAAGATCGGTTTGCCCGTCTTTGACAGCCGACAACACCAATTTTGAACCTTTATGATTGTAATCGATATCGAGCACCTTTTCAACAGTAAACAGTTCTTGTTTTTCCAGTTTTTGCTTTTCCATGTCAAAATAATAAATCATATTATCTCCTCTACGCTCCAAAATCATGGTAAACAACTTACTACTGGGGTGCCAGGCGACAAGCGGGTAGCTGTAATCAACTTTTTGATCGAGCTTATGCCCCTGACGTAAAATCTTTTTACGTTTTCCTGTCTGAAGATTTTTGAGATATATTTTCAGTTTTCCCAAATGGTTGGTTGCATAAACCAGCCATTGTCCATCGGGGCTGATACGTGGATTATAGTATTTCTTCTTTTCCCTGACCCGTTTCTGCACCACATCATCACCAATCTCTTTTCTGTTCTGTCCATTATACTGATACATATTGGTATAATGCTCCTGCCAGTCGTTGATAAGATTCTTGTACGAGACACCCAGGATATATAAAAAAGCACTTTCGATATTCCGCGAGGCCTTAGTCATATACACCACATTCGGAACCACCCGCTGTCCGTAATTGTCAGCGATATACTTCCAGATAGAATGCCCCGCATAAGTAGCATCCTCGCCCCTGAGCGAATTAAAATTATCATAGCGCTCTGTCAATATACCATCACGAACATAGTTATCAATCTCTGTATTCCATTCCTCTGACAAATAAGATATCAGGCCATTTTTGTACCATTCGGGTAAGGTGAGCAAGGTGGAATTTTTTACAGCTGATCCAACATTCGACCCTGTCAACATCTGGTTAACCAGAATGTTGGCTATACCCATTCTAATTTGTTTTTCCAGATGACGGTGATCACCATTAAAATAAAGAAATACTTTATTGCCAACCAGATGAGTGACTCCACCCACATTGTACTGCTCATCACTAATTAATCCTATATTGCTCTCCTTTAAGTCATTAAGACTATTAAAGATCACAAAATGAGCCTTTTCATTAAGTTGATAATCCAACAAGCTTTGCATTTTTGAAATCTGCTGGTTGGCATAGCGATACGTATATATGGCTAAATTTTTCCCTCCCCGGTAATGGTAGGTATTAAATTCCTGAAATCGATAATAGAACCATAAACGATCTTTTTGATACTGTACTCTGTTTTTCCCAAATTCTAACTGTGAGCCATTGTAAAACTGCCCAAAAGCCGGCAGCATCATGCCAGACAGCATCATGATCATTATTAAAGCTTTGCTATGTCTCCACAGGTTGGTAATCATCAATTTCGTTTCGCTATATAACGATTTTCCGGTCAAATAATTATATTCTATTTTCAGACAAAGTGAATCAACAAATTTGCACAAAAATTCATTATAAAAAAAATAAAGTTCCCTACTTGTTTAACTCCTTGTAATCAAAGAGATATAATCTCGCGTCTTCCATAGCAATCTCGCATAACACACATTTAATCAGGATTATGCTGCAACTTTGTCGTGCCTGGCATTTTCAGGGCAATTATCCCACGTTAAGAACCGAATACAGAAAAATGCGTTAAGAAATTCGTGAGAATAGAGCATTAAGAAAGAAAGAAAATCTGTCTAAGCTTGGTTTGGCGGTAGTATTTTTAGACACGAATGAGCACAAATGGGTTTGAGCAAGGTAAGCGTATTAGGCTCGGATAAGTCAG
>JBNJHE010000068.1:0-14040 GCA_051748205.1 Bacteroidota bacterium
ACAAAAGCAGATATCCCTGTATTGGCAGAGCGCGCGATACTCTTGCGTGTTTCGATGGCACGCAGAGAAGCAAAGTCAAGGTGCTGCTTATGTCCTGCAGTATTTCCCCACCACCCATCATTTGTAATAATCAAAAGAGCATTGGCTCCATTTTTAACAAATTCACTGGTGAATTCGCCATAAACAGATTCATAGCAAATAGCAGAACCTACCCTAATAGAGGAGTCGGCCGAGTAAAAGACAGTACGTTCAGGACTTTTGCCCAGGGTGCCGATAGTTCCTCCCAGATCTAATGCCAGTTGTTCCAGGGGCAAAAACTGAAGCACTTTTTTAAAAGGCATTTGCTCCACCCCGGCAACAAGTTTCGATTTGTGATAAATCTGTTTACGATCTGTAGTATCCAGCAATAAAGCCGTATTATGCGCATGATAATAAAATCCGGATTTATGATAACGCGCCGACAGAGGTAGCGATGTCGTATCCTGTATCCGGGAAAAAGTAGAAGCTCCGATAACAAGCGATATCGTAGGATGTTTGTTTAAATAGGATTCGATGAAATTAAGGCTGCTGGATTGATCCATCCGGCCTTCCCAAATAGCATCTTGTATTGCCGATTCCGGAGCAACGACAAAATCTGTGTTTTCTGTAACTTTCTCTTCTGCCAGGTCCATTATAGTGGAAATTACTGTTGATACAGGCAAACTGTATTGCTCGATATATGGATCCACATTAGGCTGTACTATCACCATTTCACGCTCCTCTCCTTCTTCCTGGTAATGGTGATATACCGTTAGTGAAAAAATCAACAGGCCAGCATTTAGCACCAACAAAGCAGAAACATTAAACCAGGTGACCCTGTTAATTTTTCTCTTCGCAATTTGCTTCAGAATTTCATATATAAGAATATTCGTGAGCAAGACATACAAAGTGCCACCAAAAATGCCTGTATATTCATACCACTGAACAACTTCAGGATTAGCACTAAAAACATTACCCAGGTTTAACCAGGGCCAGGAAATATCCCAGTATAAGTGGACATACTCAAAGCTAATCCATAACATAACAAACAAGAGATACCCCTGATATCGGGAGTATAAGGACCGTGAGGCAATATGGACAATGGTTACCACCAGTGCCATCAAGATGGAGTTTAATCCTATGGCCAGAAAGGCCCCTGCCGGTGTGCTGTTATAAAGCCAGTAGGTCGTTAACATGTTCCAAATCAGAAAACCAGGCAATACATAGAAAAAAACGGAAAAGCGCTTGAATCTTTCTCTGTGTTCATTTATGTAGTCCATAATAAACAAAATCGGGACCCAACCCAGCAAAGCTAAAAAAGCGATTCCGCGGGAAGGCCAACTAGCCGCCATTATACTGCCAAACAAGACAGATAACAGTATTAAATGCATTTTTTTCATAATAGTATGCTTACGATAGTTCTCTGGCTTTCAAAAATAGAAAAGGTCTGTGAATTCAAACAAAAAAGCCCGGCTTTTTTTTATCGGATCAGATACATCTTTCCAAATCCTTTTGTAAAATATTGATCTGCAGCTGTCTCCCTTTTATCTATGGCTCCTCCGTTCATATCCGTAATTACCCGGTACAGATAAACGCCATTTGCCAGGCGATCGCCATACTCATCCGTTCCATCCCAGGCATAGTCTGTAATATTTTTTCCGATATGAATAGGTCCCAACTCATCCATTTCAATTTCTCTTACTACTTTTCCTGTCACAGTCATTATTTGAATTTTCATATAATCCGGCACTCTCGACCCGGTAAGAGTAAAGACAAAATGTGTGCGTGTTGAAAAGGGGTTGGGCCAATTGAGCACATTGGTGATGGAAGCCTTATTCACAACCTCGAAGTTAATGTCATAATCTACATCTCCGGATTTATTCCCAGTTGCATCACGGGCCTGCACTCTAAGATTATAGACTCCGTCTTCCGGGAAGTCACCCTCATACTCCACTTTGCACTCATTATCTGGCAAAGAAGCCGGATAAAACCTCAGCTGATCCATGCCAGAGGCACTAAAGTTCAGCCGGTTGTACTTCTGGGATGAAGGATTTTTAATAAAGACATTGATATTGGCCGTGTCTTCCAGTGCCAGGTATTGATTTTCATCTTTTAATGAAATTATAATATTTGGTCTGGCAGATACAATATCACCATCCATAATGCGCACACCGTCAAAGGTAACATCCAACAAGGGATTTTTTTCATCCGTCTTAACGTAAAAAGGCATTTCGGCCAGATTATTCCGGTGTGTTTGTTCCGGCTGATTATTATTCGGATTAAACTCTACCCATAGTTTGTTTGTTCCTTCCAGCCCTTTTGTTTCCAGAGATATTGAGTCAATCAATACATCTGCAGCCGGATGTGGACGTAAAAAATATTCGGCTACCGGATGTTGAATCCGGTTATGGTCCACCATCCAGTACTTTACTTTCAGGCTGTCCATATCATAATCACTGATATTTTCAGTAGCCAGGCTTAAAGAAACCGTATCTCCCTGCATGACGGTATCCTTATAAAAAGAAAATTCCTTTTTTGGATTAATCGCAGTTTCAGGCACTCCAACATAATAAACCTGCCACTTTTTAAGTTGAGCCGGTGTATTAAGAGAGTCATCAGAGGTAACCAGTATAAGCTGGATTTTAGGATATTGTTGTGCATTGATTCTATTACCCAAATTGCTAATCGTTAGTGAATCGGGTGAGAGTTGATTAATCACCGTATCCACAGACCCATCATTTTTTATTCCTACAACATCCAAATGCACCTCATCCACCGGAAGGCTGTCACTATAAGCAAAATCCCAGTGTAGCGACTGCCACTTTTTGGAAGGCCCGATTACCGGGGATTTGATATACCCTTCCTGCCAGCGTGTTTGGATACTATCTTTAAAATTTAAGATATCCTGCGGACCAATCCCTGCCATTTCATTCGCCGAGCCTACAACATCTCCCTTTTTGCCATAGATTATATAAGGTTGATCATTGTTGATGGTCCGTATCAATCCGCTTCCAAAGCTTTCAAAAGTCTCGTACATCGCATTAGTGAAATTTTCAGCATTATGATTCTGCACACTATAAGCCAGAACAGGAGTCCCCGTCGGCAAAGAATCAATAAAGCGCTCTATCTGATCAAACCACCAGGCCTGAGAAGCTTGATATTGTCCGTTATAATTCAACGTACTGGTTGTAAAATACTGAAATGAAGACATGTAGTTATTCACACAATGGACATTATTATATCGGCCTAACCCATCGGCATTCACCTCATTCAAATGACTTAAAAACGGCTTTCCGCTAATGGTGTCAAAAACCGTAAATATGAGCCCGATATAATCGGGATGCTGTGTTAAGCATGTCCAACGATTTCGACTATCATTGTTCAGCCTGAACGTAATATCCGCTTTCCCAATATTAGGATATACGCCGGTGGTGACATTAATTTGATTGCTTACATTAATAAATTCAAACAAGCGTTTTTGGTTTTTTGGTTGGACAAACTGAAATTCATTTTCCAAAAACTGTGGAAAGTGCGATTGACCCCACCCTCTCTGGTTTGGCACATATTGAAACGAGGACATTCTCCAATCATAATTACCAGAATAAACAGAATCCTGGCTAACCCTCCAATAATAAACCATGCTATCCACAAAGCTAACCGGTGGCACCCATTCAATAACACCACCTGAAGACTTCACAGTACCTGAGACCAGCAGCGGGCTGTTAAAATCATTGGTTGTATCCAGTTGAAAGACATAATCGCGTTCATCAACAAAGGGGTCTACTGTGGATACTTTTAAGGTTGCAGAGGCGTTTGGAATAATAGCAAAATCGGGAGGATCAACCGGAATCACGCTTGAGGATTTTATATCAAACTGCATGCTGGCAGAATTATTTGCTTCCGAAAGCTCAGTAATTGCGTTATAGGAGTCTATCGTAACTTCCAGCTTGTTTAAGCCAACTCCGTCCGATGGATTTACAGGCAGTCGAATTGTCAGGGTATCCAGGTTATAAGGAGCTTTGATATTGTACAAATGCGAATTGGTGATCTGAGAACCGGGGAACGTTCTTTTTACTTCCACAAACACCGAGTCGTCAATCGCTTTACCAATATTAGACAAATAAAGATGGACCTTAAAGGTATCCAGATCCGAAGTAATAACCGTAGGGTCAAGATCAATATCATTCGCCTGAATCTCATAATCAGGTTTATCGGAATTATAAAGAGACAGTGCCGGATCGCCATGCAATGTCATGGCCAGGGAGATCTCTTTTCTGGCAAAATTATCCAGTTGAATGTCCTGTATTGTTTGTTGTACCAGCTTACCCAAAGATTGCCCATACATATCTGCAGACATATTCCGGTAAAAGCTGGTGGAATAAGTATGTAAGGAAGAGGGAAGGGCAGGCGAAATAGAGGCCAGGTAGCCAATTACTCCTTTATTTTCTTCCAATACCCACTGTTCACTGGAGCTCTCGGATGTAACAAATAAATCACCCGCAAAACAGGAATTTGCCAGCAAGAAAGGATATTTCCCCTGATTATTATAGGTTACCGGGTCGTCAATACTAATATCAAAGCCCACTCCGCCGGCGGAATGGCCGTTAAATGTCAGCATTAAAACCCCTTCATTAATATACGTACGAATGTTATCCACCTGATCGATTTGAATTGGATCTGTTGTCGTTTTATAAAATGTATGTACATGAGCACCCAGGAATGTATCTTTTGCTATCTGTTCATAAGAGTGAAGATTATTTCGAATCATATTTTGTTCGGCCGTACTATTGCCCCCGGCAAAGTGCAGGATACGTTTTTGCCATGCTCCTGCCTGCACTCTGGCGGCATCATACTCCTGTACTTTACTTAAGTACAAGTTCACATGATCGGTATTTTTTGCAGCAAGACGCCCGGTTGCTATAGCAGGCTGATACAAGCTATCTAACAAGCCGGCAGAAAATAACAAATCAGAAGGGGCATTACCCATAGAGGGCACCATATTTTCATGATAAAGATTTCCCCGCCGGGTATTGGCATCAGAAGCTCTGTATCCCTTCCCGATCAGAAAAAGATAGTCCGGAGCAGATGTAAATTCTTGATAAACAAACTCTACAAACTTTCGAATCCCCAAAGGGTGATTGTGAATACCATATGCAAACTGATGATATAAATCATCCACATCGACAATCATTGTATTTTGACCCTGGCTTGTACGATAAGCAGCATAATTTTGAATGCTTTGATCCGGATTCTCTATTAAATTTTTATGACTGATGATAATATAATCCTCGCTACGGTTAGCGAAATTCGTAAACTGATTTGGAGTAGAAGTATTGGATACAGGAAACAGCTCAGCAACAAGCTGCACATTGTCCGAAGAGGTAAGCAGACATTGTTTTTCTCCTCCTCCATTAGGTATTAATACCTGATAATCATTATTATTCTTAAAAACTTCGATCCGCTTCCCGTTTGTCAGATCATAAACATAAACATTAGCACCGGCTGAGGCTGAAAAACCGGAAAAATCTATTCGCCTGTAACCAGAGGAGGCATCATCAATAAAAAAGTACTCGGTCGTATCGCTATTTAAACTGGGTGCTTTCGGATAAGCAATTTCAATAGATGATATAGCATTACGGTCAGCGCCTACTCCAAGGTCATCAATCGACTGAAACAGGAAAGTGTTGGAAGAGTTCAGGTAAGAAGGGGCTATCGATCTGTTAAAACGAAACACCCCATAGCCATTGTAAAGGGTATCAATCACCTGATTGGCAAATTCAATTTTCAGATGATGATCAGGAGAGACATCATAACCATTGGCATCTTCATAATCGGATGCACCAACAACGGCAATGCGCACTTTAGCTTGAGGGCCAACTGGGTAAACCCCAGGCGTAGAGATAGTTTTGGCTCTGGAATTCCCCAAGCTAAATGGATAATCAAACCACCCTTCACCGCCGGTATATTCAGGATCAGTAACGCCATAAGACTCCGGGTCGCCCTCCAGGTAACGGCTGGTATACTCTTCTCGTACTACTTTTTTGTAATGGCTCTCCGCCGCATAATTATTGAAATTGTTCTGATCAGAAATTAAAAATCTTTTATTGGCTGTTGAGTTATTCCAGGTGAGAAAATAGACTGCTGTATCAGAAAACAAGCTGTAGTCGTTATTCAGGTGCCCACCCGAATCGATATACAGTTGTTCATCAAACCAGCCATCATTAGCCCGGGCATAAAACTCTATATAATCCGAAGGATCAAACGAACCATCATTTTCTCCTTCAATATACAACGGGACTTCCTCTCCACGTCCAAAGACTTGAATATTAAGCGGATTTACAGAATTTACCGGAAACCCATAGGCTTGCAAGGTGGCATAATTAATCCGATAGATGCCATCGTTAGCAACTTTTATCTTATAATACGACTGGGAAAAATCTATCCAGCTATTGCTATACTGTGCATAAGCAGGAATAACCAAAATCAGCAACAGTGCAAGAAGGATATTTCGTAGATTATTCATTGTTTAAAGTTTAGTTATCAGTTGAAGACTTCTTCTGCTGGTTAAACAAAAGCCTTAGCGAAAAAACATTTGAATACAAAGCCATAGAATTATCACCCAGATCAGTAAACGCATAATCGATAAAGAAACGATCTTTGATATTAAGCCCTACGCCAACATTAGGTTGAAAGGTAGTTTCCCTTCCTCCATCTATGGCTTTTTCCTGTTGGATATTGGACACTCCGGCGCGTAAAAAAACGAACTGCTTAAAACCTAACTCCATACCTACTCTGGGGTCAATACTAATAAAATCGGTTTTTACCGGGACATTTCGCTTGCCATCAGTTGTTATATCGAGATCCGTTTCAGCCACCAGTTTCCACTGAGAAGCAAAACGGATTTCCCGGGCTGCTGCCAGCGTCACTGTGGGTGTAGTAATCTCAACAGAAGAAACAGGAATGTCATTTCCGGTAATGGTAAAAACTTCTTTCATCTGATCAGAAAGGCTGTAGGACCAGGCATTAAAAGTAGTAGAAATATCCTGCCCCATGGCTGCAAAAATCCAATCAGAAGTTTGATAACGAGCGCCAAAATCCAATCCAAAGCCCCAGCTACCGGCAAAATCTCCGGCCACACGACGAACAATTTTGGCACTCCCGCCCAGTTGCAAACCTTCGTGTTTCGTTTCCCGGGCATAAGAAAACAAAAAAGCATAGTCAGCTGCAGAAAAAGAACTCACCTTATCATAATTAATATTCCCTTCGCTATCAATCAGCTCAGAGGTATTGGGAATATCATCCACCCCAAAACGTATTACCGAAAAGCTGGCAGCAGAACGATTGTCAATTCTTGCAGCTATCGTCCCATAGTCATATTTGGCAATTCCGGCAAAGTACTCGGCGTGCATTAAAGATAATTCGCGCTCTCCCTGCATCAAAGCCAATCCGGCGGGATTCCAATAGGCAGCTTCTGCATTTGTTGTCGTAGCCGCAACAGCTCCTGACATCCCCAGGCCACGTCCGCCAACCCCAATAGATAAAAACGCATTAGAGTATTTGGCTGTTTGACTTATCCCCGCTTGAAAAGCTACAAGTAAGAATAAAGTAAATATTATTTGTTTGGTCATAAGAAGCAACTGTTTACAGACAAAGATAGTTTTTCTTTACTAAAAAAATCAAGCCTTTCATCAGAAAAACAACAATTTTACGGCAGAAATGATCATTATCGCTAATAAAATATAACGCACAAAACCGGCTCCATGTTTTACGGCCATACGTGTTCCCAGGAATGCTCCGCCCATATTTCCGGCTGCCAGAATTAATCCTATCAACAAGTTTACCTGGTCATTAATATAAAATACATACAAAGCAAAAGGCGTATAAATCAACACGATCAGCAACTTAACAGCATTGGCTTTCACCAGGTTGTATCCTGCTGTTAAGGACAGGCCCATCAGAATAAACAGCCCTGTTCCGGCCTGTATAAAACCACCGTAGATACCAATAAGGAAAAAAATGGGATAGGAATACCAGGGTGTTTTAGAACCCTGACGAAGTGTTGGATTAATAAATTGTTTAGGTTTGACAATAAGTAAAATCATCATAAGAACAATGATGATGCCGATAACTTTTTCCATAATCTTTTCATCCAGGTCGACAGCCACAAAAGCTCCGGCCACAGCCCCTAAAACAGCAGGGATGGCGATTAAACCGTCCTTTTTAAAATTAATCTGTTTTTGCTGATAAAAGCTTCCGACACCAACTACATTCTGCAAAAAAATTGCAACCCTGTTAGTGCCATTAGCTACATTAGCAGGCAAACCTAAAAAAATCAATAACGGTAGGGTAATCAACGAACCATTCCCTGCCAGGGAATTAATATAGCCTGCAGCAAAACCAACAGCAATAATTAACAGAATGATTCCGGGCGTTAGCTCTTGTATCATGAAGCAAAGATAAATTGATTATCCCATTTTTTATATGACGGACTAATGGTGGAGCAAAAATATTCAATCTTCGAACAATCCAGGTAGTTTTTTTGTAATTTTATCCCCTTAAAAAACTTTAATCATGAGAAAGATAATTCAAACCAGCAATGCCCCCAAAGCCATTGGCCCATACAGTCAGGCAAATGAAAAAGACGGGCATTTATTTATTTCCGGACAGGTTCCGGTAGACCCTCAGACCGGCAAAGTTGTCGAAGGGGGAGTGAAAGAACAAACCGAACAAGTGATGAAAAACATAGGCGCAATTTTGAAAGAGGCCGGTTATCAATACACGGATATCATCAAATGCACTTGCTTGCTCAGTGACATGAAAAACTTTGCTGCCATGAATGAGGTTTATGGACGCTATTTCCCGGAAAACCCGCCTGCGCGTGCTGCTTTTGGCGTTGTAGAACTACCATTGAAAGCGATGATTGAAATTGAATGTATTGCAATGAAATAAACTTTAATTTTATGAAGAAACAATTTTTATTTGTATCCCTTTTTGTGTTGGGTCTGCTGGCTCAAACATCAGCGAAAGAAGGGATGTGGATTCCTCTGTTGCTGGAAAAATATAACGAAAGTGACATGAAAGCCATGGGCATGAAGATTTCTGCTGAAGATATCTACAGTGTAAATCAAGCCAGTCTGAAAGATGCCATTGTACGCTTTGGTGGAGGCTGTACCGCAGAATTTATCTCAGACCAGGGGCTAATCTTAACAAATCATCACTGTGGATACCGTAACATCCAATCGCACAGCTCTGTTGATAGCGATTACCTAACTGATGGGTTTTGGGCTGATTCTAAAGAAAAAGAGCTTCCCAACGAAGGTTTGGTAGCCACACGCCTGGTTAGAATGGAAGATGTCAGCGACCTGGTTCTGGAAGGTGTTAGTGTTGACATGACAGAAAAAGAACGAAGCAACCTGATTAAAAAGCATATTAGGAAAATCACTGAAAGAGCAACCGAAGGCACTCATTATGAGGCCAGTATTGAGCCTTTCTATTACGGCAATCAATACTTTATGTTTATCACTGAAACATTTAAAGACGTTCGTTTGGTAGGCGCTCCTCCTTCTTCCATCGGAAAATTTGGCGGAGATACCGATAACTGGATGTGGCCCAGACATACCGGTGACTTTTCGCTCTTCCGGGTTTATACGGATAAAGATAACAAACCGGCTGAATATTCCGAAGACAATATCCCTTACACCCCGCATAAACATCTAAGCATTTCACTAGAAGGATATCAAAAGGGTGACTTTACCTTTGTTTTTGGTTATCCGGGCACAACACAACAGTATCTCACCTCGCATGCCGTGGATATGATTGTGAATAAGGAAAACCCGGAACGCATAGAACTACGCGAAAAGCGCCTGGATATCATGAAAAAATACATGGATCAAAGCGATAAAGTTAGAATTCAGTATTCGGCAAAATATGCCGGAGTAGCGAATTATTACAAAAAATTTCAAGGTGAAAATCGTGGTATTCACAGAATGAATGCTGTCGATATAAAAGAAAAAGAACAGAAAGAGTTTGAAGAATGGGCTGAGCGTTCTCCGGAAAACCAACAACGCTACGGACAGTTGATTCCAACCTTTGATCAAACCTATAAAGAACTTGTCCCTTACAATCTGGCTTTTGATTATCTGCTAGAGGCCGGACTGGCTGTGGAAATTATCTCATTTGCCAATAACTTTAACCCGCTGCTTAGTGGAAGCCAGCTCGAGCAAACCAAAGCAACAATCGAAAAGAAAGCTAAAAGCTTTTTCAAAGATTACCATAAACCGATCGACAAAGAAGTCTTAATTTCCCTTTACACCCAGTACTATGAAACTCTCGACCCCAAATTTCATCCTTCTGTCTTCAAAATTGTTACGAATGACTACGATGGTGACTTCGAGGCATATGCAAATGACATCTTTAAACAATCTTTTATAGACGACCCACAAGAGATCAAAGCATTTTTAAATGACTATAAGGGCACTGATAAGGATAAAAAGGCATTAAAAAAAGACCCCTTGCTTAAACTTTCTTCCAGCGTATATTCCGTGTATTACATAACCCTTGAAAAACAAAGAGAAAAACTACAATCACGACTTGACAGCTTGTACCGGGTTTACCTCGAAGGCATGATGAAGATGAAAAAAGATGACTATTTCTATCCTGATGCCAACTCTACATTACGAGTGACCTACGGAAAAGTAGACAGTTATAAACCAAAGAATGCTGTAACTTATCGCCATTATACGACGCTAAAAGGGATTTTTGAAAAAATTCAAACAGGAGCTCACGATTATAATGCTCCGGAAAAACTCCGTAAGCTATATGAAACCAAAGATTACGGCCGATATGCTGCCAGTGATCAAACCCTGCATACAGGATTTATTGCTTCAAATCACACTTCCGGAGGTAATTCAGGAAGCCCCGTTTTAAATGCACATGGACATCTTATCGGATTAAACTTCGACCGTAACTGGGAAGGCACCATGAGTGATTTGATGTATGATCCTGATCAATGCCGGAATATCTCTGTAGACATCCGGTATGTATTGTTTATCATTGACAAGTTTGCCGAAGCAGATCACCTGATAGAAGAAATGACCATAGTAGACTAGCAGAAATTTAACAACTTACTGAAAAGGCTGCATCTCATCAGCTATTACCCTAATGCCGGAAGTTGGTAATAGCTGATGTTTTTTTATCCTTTGCTTCTTTGCAACATTTCAGGGTGTTCATTGTTAATTACACTATACAAAAAGTTAACACTTATGGTTTTACTCCCTACAAATCAAATCCCGCTGGGCTTTAAAGCTCCATCATTTAAATTGTTCAATCCCATAAGCAAACAGACAGAAACACTGGAACAGCACCAGTCAGATAAAGCAACAGTGGTTGTCTTTATTTGCAATCACTGTCCTTATGTGTTGCACATTATCGACAAGCTAGCAGAAGTAGCTAAAGATTATAAGGCAAAAGGCGTAAATTTTATTGCCATTAATTCCAATGACGTGGAAAAATATCCGGAAGATCATCCGGATAAAATGATTGAGCTGGCCAGGAAAAAGAAATTTGACTTTCCTTATTTATTTGATGAAACACAGGAAGTTGCCAAAGCTTATAAAGCTGTCTGCACCCCTGATTTTAATGTTTTTGATCATGAAATGCGTTGCGTTTACCGCGGACAATTCGATAGCAGTCGCCCTGGCAATGATCAGCCTGTAACCGGAAAAGACCTAAGACATACACTGGACCTGCTCCTTAACGGCAAGCATGTTCCTGAAGATCAAATCCCGAGCTCGGGATGCAGCATTAAATGGAAATCATAAACATATAAACCGTACCATGACAAAAATTTGGACACCAATAAAAAAGCAATACTCACATTTCCTGGCACTAATCATGCCTGTTTTATTTGCTTTGAATGCTAACGCACAAGGTAATATAGAGATTTTCAACACAAATAACAGTTCATTAGTAAGCAACAATATATCCGCCATTGATTATGATAGTCATGGAAATGTCTGGATTGGGACAAGTAATGGCATCAGTGTTTATCAGGATGGAAACTGGACAACCTACACTTCGTCCAATAGCGGATTGATCAGCAATAGCATCACAGCCTTGTTGGCAGACAGTCAAGACAATATATGGATCGGCACCTACTCGGGGCTTAGCAAATATGACGGGAGCAACTGGACCAGCTATACAACAAATAATTCCGGTATATCAAATAACTCAATCCGATCACTTGCAGAAGACAATCAGGGTAATATTTGGATGGGAACTTCAGGAAATGGTGTAGACAAATACAATGGATCGTCGTTTACGAACTACAATAGCAGCGATGGACTGGCTCACGATTTTGTTCAGGGAGTAGCAGCAGACCCTGCTGGCAATATGTGGTTTGGCACTTCAACAGGTGTAAGTAAACGCACTCCGTCAGGCACGTGGACAACCTATGATGATAACAATAACAGCATTCCGGCAGCATCGGCCAACCTAAATGACTTAACCGTTGATTCGGCCGGGCATGTCTGGGGTGGAGCAAGCAAAGGACTAACCACCACTGGTGGAGGTGTTCCCCATTATGATCAAAATAACTGGGAAATCATCAATTCTCAAAATTCTTCTTTAGTTTATAATGAAGTTAAAGATGTTGCCGTGGATGGCACCAATGCCATTTGGTTTGCTACCGACGGTGGAGGCGTTAGCTACTTTGATTATCAAGACAATCACTGGGTGGCAATAAAAAGTAATCATGGACTACCGAATAATAACTGTATGGCTGTAGGATTTGATATCTATGGCAATACCTGGATCGGAACAGATAACGGATTAGCCAAAATAACGCCCCTGGTCTTTCAGAGCTTTGACATCACTGATGTAAGCTGCGATACAGTGGCAGGAAGTCTGGATATCAACCACAGCGGTATACGTAATGATCTTTATTTTTCCATTGACAGCGGATTAACTTATCAGTCCTCTCCATCTTTTTCCAATCTCATGGCCGGAAGTTATCCTGTTATCATTACCGATAGTCTCGCTTTTCTCTATGCAGGGAAAGCTGACATCGTCAGCGCTCCCATTGTTTCCGTAAACCTTGGCCCCGACACAAGTATTTGCCAGGGAGAAAACATTACCTTAAATGCCGGAAGTCAGTTTTTGACTTACCTTTGGAATAACGGCCTCACTCAGCAAAGCATTACCGTAGATGGCTCTACCCTTAGCGCTGGCGATCACACTTTTTATGTGACAACAGAAGATTCAAACTATTGTGCTACAACTGATACCATTGTTATAGAAGTTAAAAACTGCACTTCTGTTCCGGAATACTCACTAATTGCTTCTGTGAGTCCTAATCCAGCTCAGAACAAACTAAATATAAAATCAGAAAAGAAATTAAAAAAAGTGATGATTTTCACTTCTTCCGGTCAGCTATTGATAAGGCATCCCATAGAAAATAAGGCAAATTCGACCATAAATCTTCATGCCCTTAAACCAGGTTTCTACTGGGCATATATCATAAGTACTGAAAACAAAACCTCAGTAATAAAATTTATCAAGAAATAGCAAAAACAAAAGCAAATAACCGGAACAATTACACCCAATAAACATGTGTCTTATCTATGGTTTTTTAAACCACAAACCATGATTAGGTGTGGATTGCTTTTATTCGGCTATTTACCCCTTACGGCTTTCAAAAATTGCTGTTCTCAGGTTTCATTTTTTGACGAGTCCGCATTGCGCTTAATGGGGCAGGTATTGATTCCTAAAAGCTTATATATCCCGCAAAATCCCATAAAAGATGTAAAAACAAACACCAATGCAATAATGCCAAGTATTAGTGCTAATGTCCCACTAATGACACTGGTGAAATACAAAACACCGATCAGCAAGGCTGCAAGCAGGCGAATAATTTTATCAACTTTTCCAACATTTTTTTTCATCTGTCTAAATTTAATGTTCAATGTTCAATGTTCAATGTTCAATGTTCAATGTTCAATGTTCAATGTTCAATGTTCAATGTTC
>JBNJHE010000069.1:0-14017 GCA_051748205.1 Bacteroidota bacterium
TTTATTGACAAGCTGTAACAAATCGTTTATTTTAGCGTCACAGCAATAACAGATAACAACTCCATTGAATGACAGCTACTGAATACAATCTGTGTGTGGATGAATACTCGGACGGGGTGTATCGTTTTATCCTGAAAAATATCAGGGATGAAGAGAAAGCGCGTGATGTAGTTCAGGAGTCATATGTCAGGATGTGGGAAAAGGTAAAAGACATCAGTTATGAAAAGGCCCGTTCTTATTTATTTACAACAGCCTATCACACCATGATTGATGTTATTCGAAGAGAAAAAAAGCAGGAGAGTCTGGATGATCGTCCGGCCTATGAACCCTCGCACGAGAGGAATTATTCGGACTTGAAAGAAGTGCTGGACAAGGGATTGGAAACACTGCCCGAAATACAGAAGAACGTTCTTTTACTGCGTGATTATGAAGGATATTCCTACAAGGAAATTGGGGATGTCATGAACCTTAAGGAACCACAGGTGAAAGTGTATATCTACAGAGCCAGGGTGGCTTTGAAAAAGTATATTGGTAGTATGGAAACCGTAATCTAATTTATTATAATGATGACTATTAACAGAGACAACTACGAAATTTACATGATCGATTATCTGGACAACAATCTTAGTCCTGAGATGGTCGATGAGCTTATGTTGTTTCTGGATAAGCATCCCGATATTAAAGAAGAGTCTTCCAACCTGAATATGGATATTCAATTAGCTGATAATGATGTCGTTTTTGAAGATAAGGCTGCATTGAAGCAAATTACGGAAACAACTCAAAATATTACAAAGGATAATTTTGAAACCTGGTTTATCGCTTCAGTGGAAGGGACATTAAATCAAGAAGAAAAACAACTATTGAATGAATATCTGAATACGCATCCTGAATTGCAGAAGGAATATCAGCTATTGACAAAGACAAAGCTATCTCCGGATTTGTCGATTCGCTTCGATGGCAAGAGAAAGCTGAAAAAATTTGTCATAGGATTTTCATCACAGACAGTCTATAGCTATGCTGCTGTTGCTGCTGCTGTTGCTCTTTTAATAGGTTTTTCCTGGAACTTTATGTTCCCTCCTGAAACCATCTATAACGGTTTGGCTAATCTTGACCGTTCTGAAATACAAGCCAGAGATAATTATACTCCAAAAACAGGACAGCAAGCTGCTGCAACAGAAGACCGAACAGAAAACGCGCTTCCATCAACTACGTCAATAGCCAACAGGAGTCAGATTGTTCGCGAGCAAGCCGCTGAAATCAAACCTCTGCAGTCAAATCATAAAGTGGCTCTTTTAGCTCAGCAAGAGGCCCGGCTGGATCCTGATTACCGCATTTATATCCGGAATTTGTATCATGTTAATTATAGCCATGCACAAAAACGGAATAATGTTATGATGGCTATGACAAATCAGTCACAGACAAAATCGTTGGAAGGGCTTGCATGGGAAAGAATTGAACGATCGACAGGTGTTGAAAAAACTAATGCCTTTAAGGATGAAAAGAAAAATATTTTTTGGACAGCCGTGGATCTTGGATTATCTGGCATCAACAAGCTTACAGGAAGCAATCTGGCGGTGAAACGAAAAGTGAACGAGTATGGAGAGCTGAGCTCTTACCGCTTAAAATCAGATGCCTTTGAAGTGTCAAGGAATCAATAACTCTTGAAATATTGACTTTTTGCTGACAATCCCCTCATAGATTTTATGGTAATAATGAAGAGCCCGGTATGGAAGGGCACATTTGATTTTCAGCCACTGTGCTAAATTTAGTGTTTTTCGACCGGATTCATAGAATAAATCTCGAAATTTATTGTTTTATTTGTGAAAGCCTTAATCAAATAATAAATACAATCGTTTATGATGTCTTACCGAACGCTCTTGCTTGCCTTATCTGTTTTTTTATCGCTATCATTGATGAGTCAAAATGACGGGCAGTCCGTTTTATTGATTAGCTTGCAGAAGGAAAATATTCATGCAAATGCAAATATGGAAAACTATTTGAGCAGTGTAGGAATATCGGACAAGCAGATAAAAAACCGCGTTATGGCAGAAGCGCAGCAAACACTACAGGAAGTTAGTGAACGAAATGGAGTGCAATTGAAAAGCATGAAAGATCAGGTAGCTTTGCTTTCTTCTGAATTTGTTAAACTGCAAAAACAGGATGCCATTGATAAAACTCCTGGCGATAGAGAGCATAATTTCTTTGATAAGCTGTTGAATATTTTTCGAAAGTCACCGCCTTCCCATTATATGTCAGCAGAGTTCTCTGCAGATAAGGTTAACAGGATAACAACCAATCTTGAGCAGCAAAAAAGCCAGTACGCGATTATCCTGCACCAATATGAAATGAATCGTTCTATTTGTGGTGCCGCAGAGCTTATTGTTCATTTCACTGTCATTGACCGGGAAGGAGAAATAGTTTTGGGAGCTCAACAAATCTACTATATCGACATTTCTAAAAGTATGAAACCCGCTTTAATACCGCATATTATCGAGTCAGGGTTTTCGGATACATATCAGATTATCTTCGATAAATTGTTCTAGACACGATTATTCATATATTGAGTTTTGGCTAGCGGTAAGGTGTTAGCAGCTGATGGTATAGTAAGCTGTTTCCTTTTTATGAACAGACACTCAGCAGAGTGAAAATAGTATCGTTTTATTGTAACTAATCAGGGGTACTTTTCGTCACAACAACAAACGAACTATAAAAGGAAAAACCATGAAAAAGTTATTCAAAATTAGCAGTCTTGTAATTAGCGCCTTATTTATTTTTACAACGCTTGTACAGGCTCAAACTAAAACCGTAGACCTTACCCCCGCATCACCTGATTTTGACATACAGCACATAAAAATTAAAGGAGCCCTTACCGTTGTGTTAATGAATGGGCAATCCAGCAAAGTGTGGTTGGAATATGAAGGTGACAATACAGATAAAGCTGAAGATATTCAATTGGATTATGATGACCGGGCAGGCTTGCTAAAGCTGGATCATCAGATGAAGCAAGGAATGCCAGGTGTTATATTTGTTCAGTCGCCCAATATCAGAAGGGTTGAAACAAACATTGCTGTCGATCTGCGATCGAAGGATACCCTTTATGGAGAGCGGTTGGTGATTGAATCTGCTGGTGCTTCGGATATCGATTTAGTAATCAATGTCGAAAGTTTAAGGACGAATCTTTCCGGTGCATCTTCTGTTCAATATTCCGGAGTGGCTAAAAAGCATTACATAAAATCGTCCGGAGCTGTCGAGATTCAAGCCCGGCGTTTGTTTACCCAGGACCTGGCGGTAGATATTTCAGGCATGTCGGATATCGATGTTTTGGTATCTAATTCTATTACCGGAAAACTATCCGGGATGTCAGACTTAACCAATCATACCGAGGCTAGAATTAATGATGTGAAAACTTCCGGAACCTCCAGTGTCGGATCTAATGGCGATACTACCCAGTTTCGGTTTGGTAAAGCCAGAATTATCATTGTTGATGATGATCTGAAAACAAGCTTAGATGATGATGAAGAGCCAGAAGAAAAGGAAGATCCTGAATTTGATGGCCACTGGGGTGGTTTTGAAATGGGAGTGAATGGTTTTGTGAATGCTGATAATAAAATGGAACTACCAGATGAATATGATTTTCTGGAACTAAAAATGGAGAAATCCATCCTTGTCAATATCAATTTATTCGAGAAAAATATTAATCTGATTCGTGAACATGTTGGTTTAGTTACCGGGCTGGGACTTCAGTACAACAATTATCGTTTTGCCAATAATGTGTTTTTGAATAATGACAGCTCGTTATTAACAGGATACTATGATGACTTTACACAACAAAGGCAGTATATCAAAAGTAAATTAGTTGTAAACTATATTACAGTTCCTTTGATATTGGAATATACAACACATGGCGACAATGAGTTTCATATTGGTGCCGGAGCTCAGTTTGCCTATAAGATTGGGGAACATACCAAAAATGTTTACGAAGATGGATTGGATAAAGAGAAGGTTAAAGATCGCGGCAAGTACTTTTTAAATCCATATAAACTGGAGTTGACAGGTCGTATTGGCTGGGGCTTTGTGAATCTTTTTGCCACCTATTCTTTGAATCCGATGTTTGAAAAAGATAAGGGCCCAGAGATGTATCCTTTCACTGCAGGGATTACGCTGATAGGATGGTAATTCAAAATAGTTAAAAGAAAAAGGGGCCAGGAGCCTCTTTTTTTTATTCTTCTATTTGGCTAATGAGCTCATCAGTTATTTCCAGGTTATGATAGACATTCTGAACATCGTCATCTTCGTCGAGTAAGTCGATTAACTTCATGACCGTTTTTGCCTGTTCTACGGGCAGTTCTTTGCGTGTGTGTGGAATGCGTTCCAGGTTGGAGCTTTCGGGTTCAATTTCCAGCTCGTCGAGTTTTTTTAACATATTACCGAAATCATCCATCGAGGTTGTGACGATAAAATAGTCCTCATCCTGTTCAATATCTTCAGCACCACCGTCAATCAATTCCATTTCCAGCTCTTCCTGATCCCAATCATTTTGTGCAAAACGGAATACCCCTTTACGGTCGAACAGGAAACCCAAAGAGCCATTTTTGGCCAGCGAGCCGTCCATTTTATTAAAATATGACCTTACATTGGAAACAGTGCGTTGCTGATTGTCGGTAGTGCAATCAACATAAATGGCTATTCCATGAGGCGCATAGCCTTCATAGGTAAGTTCAAGGTAATTGCCCGAATCTTTGTCGCCGGCTTTTTTGATAGCGCGCTCGATATTATCTTTGGGCATATTCACCCCTTTTGCATTGGCTACTGCCAGGCGCAGGCGTGGATTTGCTTCCGGATCATTTCCTCCTTCTTTTACTGCGACAGTAATTTCTTTTACTATCCGCGAGAACATTTTGGAACGCTTGGCATCCAGTGCCCCCTTTTTTCGTTTAATGGTTGACCATTTACTATGACCCGACATAATTCCATGTTTTAAAGTTCAAGACAAATTTAATACTTTCTGATGAATTTTTTTGCCAAAAAGTAACAGCACAAAAGAGGCCGCCTAAGGCAGCCTCTTTTGGTGTTATAATGATTCGTATGAAAGTTGATATTATCCCAAAAAGCTCAATAAAATACCGGCAGCTACAGCTGATCCGATAACACCGGAAACATTTGGAGCCATAGCGTGCATAAGCAGGTGGTTGGAAGGATCTTCTTTTAGCCCTTCGTGTTGTATTACCCTGGCACTGTCAGGCACGGCAGAGACTCCTGCAGCCCCGATCATTGGGTTTATTTTGTTGTCTTTTTTCAAAAATAAGTTCATCGTCTTTGCAAATGCCAAACCGCCGGCAGTGGCTATGATAAATGATATGGCACCGAGCACAAAAATTAATATGGATTGTGGGGTTAGAAAGACATCAGCTTGTGTTGAAGCTCCTACGGTTAATCCCAGTAAAATATTGACAATGTCGATCAGGGAATTGCTGGCTGTATCAGCCAGACGCCGGGTTACACCGCTCTCTTTCAATATGTTTCCAAAGAACAACATTCCAAGTAATGGCAACGAACTTGGAGAAATAAATGCCGTTAACAGCAGTGCAATAATAGGGAACAAGATTTTTTCAAGACGGGAGACCGAGCGAGGTGGTTTCATCCTCATGAGGCGTTCCTTTTTGCTGGTCATTAGTTTGATTACAGGAGGCTGAATCACCGGTACCAGAGCCATATAAGAGTATGCCGCAATGGCAATAGGGCCGATCAAATTCTTTACAGTCACTATTTCACCCGCAGCTGTAGTGTATTCATTTACACCATTGGCAAGCATGGAAGACAAAAAGATAGCTGTTGGACCATCCGCACCGCCAATAATTCCAATGGCTCCTGCTTCCGGAGGCAAAAAGCCCAATACCAGGGCGCCCAGAAAGGTTATAAAGATACCGACTTGAGCTGCTGCTCCCAGTAACATCAGACGTGGATTGGATATCAGTGATGAGAAATCGGTCATCGCACCGATACCTAAAAATATCAAAGGAGGGTAAACCCCTTTGACAACGCCAAAGTATAGGTAGTTTAAAACACTACCTTCTTCATAAATGCCTAGCTGTAAGCCGGCATTATGCATAAATGGAATGTTTCCGATGATAATGCCTACGCCAATAGGGATGAGTAACAGAGGTTCATAGTTAAATCGGATGGCTAAAAAGATAAAAAATAAGCCTACAACAATCATTATTAAGTTGCCCGACTGTGCATTATTAAATCCGGTATAATCCCAGAACTTTTCAAGCCCTTGCCCTGCTGCTGTTTTTTCTTCACGATCATCTGAATGTCCATCAGCAAGATTATCGGACTGAATTTCTGTTGACTGTTCTTGTTTATCAGCGTTGGAAGGACCACTGTCGAATGCATATGAAATAAATGATAAAACAGCGATTATTCCAATGACGGTTAATAACTTTCTTACTGCCATAATCCTTACTCCATTTCAATTAATAGATCATCCTGAAGCACGCTATCACCCTGAGCTACTTTAACAGCTTTAACCGTGCCGTCTTTTTCAGCAAGCACGTTGTTTTCCATTTTCATAGCTTCCATGGTGATCATATTTTGACCTTTTTTTATCTGATCTCCGGGTTTGACATGAACCTCCAGTATGGTTCCGGGTAATGGCGCCATTAGTTTAAATCCGCTGCCACCCGATGGTGCCTGAGCCGGTTTTTCAGCTCCCTGTGATGATTTAATTTCTTTTCTGACCAGCTTTGGTGTCTTCGGTTGTTTGAATTCTTTATGGAGCTCTACGTCATACGTAGTGCCGTTTACCTCAACCGTTACAATATTCGATTCAAAATTCTGAATTTCAACCGAATATTTATTCCCATTTATCGTAAATTCAAATTCTTTCATGGCTTGTTTCTTATTATGTTGATTCCCGTTCGTTTCAGAATCTTCCCTGACCGGGATTATTTCTTAATCCATATATTTTTGAACTCCACGGCGAATATCGCTTGGATATTTTTTCCATCGTAATGATGTTGCTTTCGTCATCGTGCAGCTCATTAAAATACAAGTATATTGCAGCTCCAATGGCTGCATTAACTTCTCCTGGTGTGTCGAAATGTTCTTGTTGAGTATCTTCTGGTTCTCCTTTAAGGCGCTTTTTAGCTTTTAACTTTGAGCGCAGATTTAGTTTAATTAATTTCGGGAGATTTCGAAAGACTAAAAACAACAGCACCAGGGCAGAGAAGACAATCACATAGCCCACCAGCGCAACGATGATGTTTGAATTTGTTACATTTGAGAAGTCAAAACTTACACTTTCCAGTATCATAGCTACAATTTATAAAGGAATATTACCATGTTTTTTTGGTGGATTAACCACTTTCTTTGTTGTCAGCATTTGTAACCCACGGATAATTCTAAATCGTGTATTTCTGGGCTCAATGATATCGTCGATATAGCCATATTTCGCAGCACGATAAGGGTTAGCAAACATTTCCTTATATTCATTTTCTTTTTCTTCTATATATTTTTGCTTTTCCTTTTCATCTTCGATTTTGCTAATGTTGCGGCCCTCGAGAATTTCAATAGCGCCTTTAGGTCCCATCACAGCAATTTCGGCTGAAGGCCAGGCGTAATTCAGGTCGCCCCGCAGTTGTTTGGAGCTCATCACATCATGTGCTCCTCCATAAGATTTTCTGAGCGTAATCGTAATTTTGGGTACGGTGGCTTCACCATAAGCGTACATTAGCTTTGCCCCGTTGAGGATGATGCCACTGTGTTCCTGTTTGGTGCCGGGCATAAAACCGGGAACATCCACCAGGGTGATAACAGGGATGTTAAATGCATCGCAGAAGCGAACAAAGCGGGCGCCTTTGCGGGAGGCTTCAATATCCAGCACCCCGGCCAGATAATTGGGCTGATTGGCGACAATGCCTACTGAAGTGCCGCTGAATTTAGCAAAGCCCACTACCATATTACGGGCGTAATTACGATGAACTTCCATAAATTCACCATAATCGACAATGCTGTATATGATATCTTTGACATCATAGGGCTTATTGGGGTTTTCCGGGATAAAATAATTCAGAGAATCTTCCACCCGGTCGATCGGGTCGCTGCATTCGGTCAAAGGGGGTTCTTCCAGATTATTTTGCGGAAGATAACTGAGTAATTTGCGAATCAACAGCAGTCCTTCTTCTTCGTTTTCAGCTATAAAATGAGCGACACCAGATTTCTCACCATGGACCGTGGGGCCGCCCAGGTCGTCAACAGTTACCGTTTCACCGGTTACTGTTTTCACTACCTTGGGTCCGGTGACGAACATATACGCATTTTCTTTAGACATGATGGTGAAGTCGGTAAGAGCAGGCGAATACACCGCGCCGCCGGCACAGGGTCCAAAGATGGCAGAAATCTGAGGGATAACACCCGATGAAAGGATGTTGCGTTCAAAGATTTCAGCGTAACCAGCCAGCGAGCGAACGCCTTCCTGTATGCGGGCTCCACCCGAATCATTGATGCCGATCACCGGAGCTCCGTTTTTCATCGCCATGTCCTGTATTTTACAGATCTTTTGAGCAAATGTTTCGCTCAGCGATCCTCCAAAAACAGTGAAATCCTGTGAGAAAATATAAACCAGTCTGCCGTCTATGGTTCCATATCCTGTAATGACACCGTCAGAAAGAAATGATTTCTTTTCCAGCCCAAATTCGTGACAACGGTGGGTTACAAACATGTCAAACTCTTCAAAACTACCTTCGTCAAGCAAAGCATCAACGCGTTCGCGGGCTGTCATTTTCCCTTTCTTATGCTGGGAATCTATACGCTTTTGGCCACCACCCAGCTTGGCCTCTTCGCGTTTATTTAATAGTTCTTTTATTTTATCTTCTATAGCCATAATTGTTCTTATTTGAACGGAAATTATTCTTTGTTGTCTTTATGATCACATAGTTCGGTGAGCACTCCATGTGTTGATTTGGGGTGTAAAAAACCAATGTTTAAACCTTCAGCACCCTTGCGGGGCGTTTTATCGATCAGACGAACCCCTTTTTCTTCTGCCTTTTTTAACATCTCTTCAGTATCCGGCACAGCAAAGGCAATGTGGTGCATCCCTTCTCCTTTCTTTTCTACAAATTTTCCGATAGGCCCTTCGGCATCTGTTGATTCCAAAAGCTCAATTTTTGTCTCTCCAACCTTGAAAAACGCCGTTTTTACTTTCTGATCTTTTACTTCTTCTATACCGTAGCATTCCAGTCCCAGAACATCTTCGTAATAACGAATGCTCTCTTCCAGATTATTTACTGCTATACCAATATGCTCAATATGTGTGGGTTTCATTGCGTTATGGTGTTTTGGTTAAATTTGTTGCAAAGGTAATTGATATTACGAATTTTATGAATTTTTTTGATAACATTTTTGGTGCTTTTTTTCATTTCACTTGTCTGGTTTTTTTACGCTTTAGTCGTTAAAAATTGGTTGTTAATGCAAACACAATCATCTTTAGAATTAGTATAAATATCACTTTATAAAAATGAGGCCGGTCTAAAAAGCCTTCAAACTGCTGATTTTTATCGTTTTTACCCCTAAGCTCTAAAGGGAGAACGCTAAAAATCAGCAGTTTGGAAAAATTCCCCTTCAGGGGATTTAGGGGTCTTAAGGCTTTTTAGACTGCACTCATATGTTTTTGTAGGTCAAAATTGGGAATTATTTTTTGTGGGGTAATTCCTTTCGAAAAATCCTGAACAGGATATATATGGCATAGAATTAACAATACGTCTAATGAGAATGGAGTTCTGTCAGATCCATGCGTTCGCTTATGTCCCAATTTGCTCTGACATTGAGTTGTTTATGGAATATCCAGCTTCTTTCCGGATGTCGACCTTCAGAATATATCCCTGTATCCCACACCCCATTCGGAATATTGTCTTCTATTACTCTGATTCCATATGTGTTGGGGTTTAGATGTTCAAATTTCACTTCTTGATTGCCATTGATATGTTGCTGTTTAACTACTTCCTGATTGTTATCTAATAACTGAATGATATAGGCCATGGAAGAATCGGGTGACAAGAGTTCAAAAATGATATTTCCATATTTCTCCTTGCCTTTTATTTCAAAATCAAAGCTTAGGGTATCATGTGTTGAACTGTCTGCAAGTATCATTGCTCCCGGAAGAGCTGTTAAACGATATTGATAATCAGCATTGAATTCAAAATCCGCCAAAACGATATTTTTCAAAACAGTATCTTGAAAATAAACAGTACCCGAAATGGATTTGAATAGGCTGTCTTGCTTTTCTTTAACGATGATCAGGCTGTCATGTATTGTTTGAAAAGGGATTGGGGCCTGAAAAGAAGCTTTTTTAAAATAGGGCAATAAGCCATGCTTAAGATTCGACTGTATTGAATATGTCTTTTTCTCTTTTGTTTTTTTGGGTTCTGTCCAGATGGTATCCGACCAGGCAAATCCAGTGTCTGAAAAATAAAACTGCAGACTGTCATCAACAGCTTTTTCGAAAAACAGTTTCAGGGTATCTTTGGTTGAGTTTAGGCTTTGGTGGAAAGATACTTTTGGGTTTGACCTGACCTGGATTTTTTTTGTGGGGTATCGAAAAACGTACTGATAAACAAAAGGATTTAAGGCCTTTTTATCCGTGATACTTTGTACAGTATCTATTTCTTTAAAAAAGCTTAAATGGACTCCTTTTTGTGCTGTTTTATAACGCAGCGAATCCAAATTGACGGTATCGGCAAGGAGGCTGTCTTTTAAGAGGGAGTCGGGCAGTTGCACTGGTTCAAAGGGCTGGATTAGCGTATCTGAAAAGCTGATAGCTTCATCATAGGGGTCATAGAGATAATTGCTGTTTTCGTCCTTTATCCCAAAGATTTTATAGGAACCGGGAGCCAGATTTTCAAAACGAAAATATCCGTGTTCATCCGTTTTCGTAATATAGAAAGGCACTTTTTTATAAGGCAGCGAGTCACCATGTTCGCGATAGAGCATTATCAACCATCCTTTTTCGGTTTCTCCGCTCAAAGCGTTTTTTGCATGTCCGGACAAAAACAGGGAGTCCAGATAGGGGCCGGTAGAGAACGTATAGCTGAGGTTGTTCATTGGATTCCCTTCGTTTAAATCCTGTACTGCGCTGCCAAAGAATATGTTATAGGTGGTGTTTTCCTTTAGTTTTTCAGGAAGATCAAACACCAGTGATTTTCCTTTAAGTTGAAAAACTGGCTTGTCTTTAACAGGAGGAGAAATAAGAACCTGATTTTGGACATCATTTAACTGTACAAATTCATTAAATCTGATCCTGATTTGTTGTGGTTGTAAATTGACAGACTCATTGGGCGGAGAAGTTTCCTCCACTACCGGTGGCTCCGTATCCCTTGGTCCACCTTTTGGGGGCACCATGGTTGCGCAGGAGCCTGCGAAAATCAGGATGAGCATAAAGCAAATATTCCGCAATCGTGTCATGTTAAGATTTCTCAGTTTATGTTACAAAGATGATAATTTTTTATGATGATTACGGATCTTTTTTGCTATCCTGCTGTAAGCTGTTTAAAACCAGACATTAACTGTGGCTTGCCGGCTGTGCTGGCCAATCGATGGATAGAATTGATTCAGTTTATGGCTTCTGTTACCTTTTTCGTATTGATGTTGTCTTTCTTTAATGAGGCCGGTCTAAAAAGCCTTCAAACTGCTGATTTTTATCGTTTTTACCCCTAAGCCCTAAAGGGATAACGCTAAAAATCAGCAGTTTGGGAAAAGCTCCCTTCAGGGGATTTAGGGGTCTTAAGGCTTTTTAGACTGCACTCTTTAATGATAAGAAGAAAGTTGACTCAAATAGGCAAAATTCAATTATTTTTGATGAACAAAATAATAGGTTTTATGACAAAATTACTTTTTCATGGTATCCTGATTTTTTCTCTTTTTTTCTCCATTCAGCTAAATGGTCAGGACTTTTTTACCGGTACACGGCAGCAAAATGCCGGACATCAATGTGCTCAAGCCAAAATAAAGATGTGGGAGTCGTTTGAAAAAGCCGGAAAATCGGTTAATGCCACAGGCTGGAATGCTTACGATTTACTGTATCACCGTATCCATTGGAATATCGATCCAAATATCAATTACATTTCCGGTGCTGTTTTTTCTGTTTTTCGCGCTAAGCAGTCGATGGATACACTTACATTCGACCTGAAGAATAATATGACTGTAGATTCAGTGAGATACCATCATGATACTATTCCATTTACTCATGTCAGCAATAAGATATTTATACACATGCCCAATACGATTGGTAGTGGAAATACAGACTCTGTAACGGTCTATTACCAGGGGGTTCCGAGTAGCCAGACCGGGTTTGGTGCTTTTTTTCAAAGCGCACATGGCAGCGGGCCAATCATCTGGACTTTATCAGAACCTTATGGGGCCAGCGAATGGTGGCCATGCAAAAATACACTGAAAGATAAAATCGATTCCATAGATATTTTTGTGCAAACGCCTTCTGCTTATAAGGTGGGGTCCAACGGAGTGCTGGCCGAAGTAATCCCCAACGGGCAGGAATCTATCTATCACTGGCAGCACCGCTACCCGATCACGACTTATCTGGTTGCCGTGGCAGTGACGAATTATGTGGAATTTAGTGATTATGCTCATTTTGACAATGGCGATTCCCTGGAAGTATTAAATTATGTTTATCCTCAGGATTCGGCGACTTTTCGTTCTCAGGCCGCTGTAACACCTTCTATCATTGAATTCTTTAATGATTTATTTATCGACTATCCGTTTCCGGATGAAAAATACGGACATGCCCAGTTTGGTTGGGGTGGTGGTATGGAACATCAAACTATGAGTTTTATGGGCTCATTTAGCTTCGGACTTATTGCTCATGAACTTGCTCACCAGTGGTTTGGCGACATGGTTACCCTGGATAACTGGCCTGATATCTGGCTTAATGAAGGTTTTGCTACTTATCTGACAGGCTTGTCATATGAGCATTTCTTCAATGGAATATATTGGGAGCCATGGAAAAAGAATCAGATTGCCACCATTACCAGTGAACCGGGAGGCTCTGTTTACTGTACCGATACTACTTCGGTAAGTCGTATTTTTGACTCACGGCTATCCTACAGCAAAGGGGCCATGCTTTTACATATGCTTCGCTGGAAGCTCGGTGATTCCGCTTTTTTTGCAGGTGTCAACAGCTATCTTAATGATCCTTTGCTGGCTTATGATTACGCTACTACAGCTGATCTGAAATATCATCTGGAGCAAAGCAGTGGGCAAAATCTGGATGAATTTCTTGACGACTGGTTCTATGGAGAAGGCTATCCGATTTATGATATCACCTGGCATCAGCAAAGCAATCAGGATGTTGTTATTCAGGTTGGACAAACATCTTCTCACCCTTCTGTGAACTTTTATGAAATGCCTTTACAGATTCAGCTCAAAAATAGCCAGCAGGATACTCTGATGCGACTCGAGCATACATCCGATGGCCAGATTTTTACAGTGAACCCTGGCTTTACAGTCGACTCGTTGAAATTTGATCCGAATTACTGGTTGATTTCGGCAAATAACCAGGTCTCGGTGAGTATGGAAAAGCATTTGGCTGATCAAACGAATATTTTTCCTAACCCAGTACAGGATTATGTTAGCATTGAAGGTGATAGTAAGATTATTCAACTCGAAGTTTTTAAAGATGACGGAGAGCTTGTGGATATTTTGCAACCCGGTCAACAAAAAATACAATACAAAACCACCAGCTTAACTCCTGGTGTGTATTTTTTGCGGATTGTATTTGAGCAGGGCATTATCACCAAAAAAGTAATCCGGATGTAAGTATATGCGTTCTTTTTTAATTTACGTGTTATATGTCAGAGGTTACCGGCTTGTGATACTAAATCGTGAGTAACTGCAAAAAGCTATCTGATTTTTTGTTTTTCAGAAGATTACGATTTTTTGAGTTTGCTTTATCGCTTCGCTCTCAAATATCATTATATAAGTTCCTGCTTGCAGGTGAGAGAGGTTC
>JBNJHE010000070.1:0-13994 GCA_051748205.1 Bacteroidota bacterium
CGCCATGCGCCCCGCCCGTAGAGACGCAATGCATTGCGTCTCCCGCATGCGCCCCGCCATGCGCCACGCCCATAGAGACGCAATGCATTGCGTCTCTACGATTGCATTTGTTCGGCCAGGTTAGAGATCAGGTTGTAGGTAAACCATCCGTCGCCGGTTTTGAAAACCATGGGTTTGGCGCTCTGGGTGTCTTTCATGATGCCGATACCGTCATCGTAGGGTGTGAAGGCCACAATTTTGTTGTAGCGCACACGAAACATATTATTCATGCTTCCAAAATAGATGTGCTTTGTGGTTAATGCCATGATTCCGGTATCCTGATATTCCATGTTTTTTTCTTCTACCGGCTTGCCTTTAAATGAGCCTGTGCGATAATACAATCCTTTTGCTACCTTTAGGCTGATTCCCTGATGGCCGCCTTCGTAGTGCCGCCGCGTGATTTCCTTATAATAACCCACGTCTTCAAATGCCCATACCAGGGTTTCCGATTTCATAAAGTTAAAGCGAATCGGCATTTGGAAGTTGACATATTCCTTAGGGAGCTTGCCCTCCATCACTTCCCTCAATATAATCGACCGGGCTATTTTCCGCATTGCCTGGTATTGATCCAGATCTGTACCGCTGAATTCAGAGGATTCGACAAATTGGTCAATAATGCTTTCCTCTTCTTTACTTAAGATATTATCTTCCAGAAAATCTTCCACTACCAAAAATAATGCATATGATAATAGTTCTTTCAGGGTTTGCTGATCCGTTATAGTTTGTGTTAAGTCGTTGATTTTTTCCTGATTTTTGATTCTTTCAGCTATAGCTTTGGCTTTTGATGTATCCAGCTCCCAGGAAACGATATGCCCCTGGTCGGTTTTTTTTGTTGACGATAACAAAGGTGTTTTTTTTAGCGACTGGTAAACAAGTATCAGGCTGATCAATAGCAATACAATGCCTCCAAACACACTGGCGGTTAATGTGATTATGCTTACAATGAAAAGGATAACACCAATCATTAGAGCAATCAGCTCACCCGGTTTTAGTTTCATGACAAAAATTTTTAGTGGTGATGATCATTCAAAGGTAAATGATTTTTTTTAGTATTGCTATTTTTGACAAAGAATCACGATATTTGCACAAGTCTGGATTAGGGATAACGAATATTTGAAAATCAGAAATGCTCTATGAAGCGAACAGAAATTAAAATGATACTGGCAAAAGAGCCGGTTATGGAGCGCCATCTGGTAAAAGGATGGGTGCGGAACAAGCGGGCCAGCAAGAATGTGGCGTTTATTACCCTTAACGATGGCTCGTGTCTAAAAAGTCTGCAGCTTGTTGCAGATGTCGAAAAGCACGGGCAGGAGTTTTTATCGCGTATCAGCACCGGAGCTGCTATATCCGTGGAAGGTTTGTTGATGGAATCGCAGGGTGCAGGACAACGCGTGGAACTGGCTGCCGAAAAGATCACCATCTACGGGGAGTCCGATCCGGAAAAATATCCTCTGCAGCCGAAAAAACATTCGCTGGAGTTCTTGCGCGAAATCGCCCATCTTCGTTTTAGAACCAATACTTTTGGCGCTGTCAACAGGGTTCGTCATAATATGATTTTTGCCATACATAAATATTTTCATGACCGGGGTTTTTTCAATATACACTCACCCATTATTACTGCTTCTGATGCTGAGGGTGCAGGGGAGACCTTTCACGTTACATCCCTGGATATAGGCAATCCACCGAAAGATGACAATGGCAAAGTGGATTACAAGCAGGATTTTTTCGGACGTCAGACCAACCTGACGGTATCGGGGCAGCTGGAAGCTGAGTTAGCGGCCCTGGCGCTTTCCAAAGTCTATACTTTTGGCCCTACCTTCCGGGCAGAAAACTCCAATACCAAACGGCATCTGGCTGAGTTTTGGATGATAGAACCGGAAGTGGCCTTTAGCGATTTGAATGACAATATGGATCTGGCTGAGGACTTTTTGAAGTATCTTATACGCTTTGCGTTGGAGCATTGCATGGAAGACTTGCAATTCCTTGATCAACGTCAAAAAGAAGCCGAAAAATCGTTGCCTCAAAATCAACGCTCTGCCATGGGTCTGATTGAAAAACTCAATTTTGTCCTTGAGGATGATTTTGAACGCATTACTTATACCGAGGCGATTAATATCCTAATGAATTCCAAACCCAACAAAAAGAAAAAGTTCGATTACGTTATCGAAGGTTGGGGCGCTGATTTGCAGTCTGAACACGAACGTTATCTGGTAGAAAAACATTTTAACAAACCGGTGATTCTGACGGATTATCCCAAAGATATTAAAGCCTTTTATATGAAGCAAAATGAGGATGATACTGTCAGGGCCATGGATATTCTGTTTCCACAGATTGGAGAGATTGTGGGCGGATCGCAGAGGGAAGAAGACTATGATAAGCTTGTGCAGCGCATGAATGAGATGAAGATATCCACAGAAGAGATGTGGTGGTTTATGGATACACGACGTTATGGGACCGTTCCTCATGCCGGTTTTGGGCTGGGCTTTGAACGCCTGATGCTGTTTGTTACCGGCATGGGCAACATACGTGATGTGATTCCGTTTCCGCGAACGCCGCAGAATGCCGAGTTTTAATAATTATCAACGATAATATGCAGCCGCTTTTGTTCCGTTTGCTAGTTTTTTTTATCTTCGGACAATACAAGCAAAGAGCCTAATTGAAATATCTATGTTAAGTCAACAACTACAACAGAAGCTATTACAGAAACTCTCACCCCAGCAGATTCAGCTGATGAAACTGTTGCAGGTGCCTACTACGGCTATGGAGCAACGGATAAAGCAGGAAATAGAAGAAAATCCTGCGCTGGAAGAGTATTCTGACGACCCCAATGAGGAAAGCCTGGAGGAGCAATACGAAAAAAGTGAGGAGCAGACGGATGAATTTGATGTCAATGACTATATCGATGACGATGAAATCCCTGCCTATCGATATAATGCCAACAACAGCAGCGGAGACCAGGATGATAAACAAATCCCTTACGCTGCAGGGCATAGCTTCCATGATATACTCGAAGATCAACTCGCTTTATATGACCTGAATGACAGGCAGTTTATGATTGCTTCTATGATCATTGGAAATCTTGACGACTCCGGATACCTGAAACGATCTACAGAAGCTATGGTTGATGACTTTGCCTTTACCCGTAACATGGAGGTGTCTCACCATGAAGTGCTCGAAATGCTGCAGGTAGTGCAAGGCATGGACCCTCCAGGGATCGGAGCACGCTCGTTGAAGGAATGTCTGCTGATTCAACTGTACCGAAAGCAAAATGATAATAATGCCGATATTCAAAATGCCATCACCATTATCGATCATTATTTTGAAGCCTTTACCAAAAAGCATTACAACAAAATAATTAAACGCTTTGGTATTAGCGAGGAAGAGCTTAAAGGCGCTATCAATCAAATACTTAAACTAAACCCCAAGCCCGGTAACTCTCTGGGCCATACCGATAAACCCAATCATTTTGTGATCCCCGATTTTGTCATCACGATCGAAAATGGGGAGCTTAATCTGCAACTCAATCACCGGAATATGCCCGAACTCCGCGTGAATAACACGTATCAGAATATGCTGAAGGCTTATGCTGAAAAAAAGACAAAGAAAACAAGGAAAGACAAAGATGCCATTATGTTTGTCAAACAAAAAATTGATTCGGCCAAGTGGTTTATTGATGCCATAAAGCAACGTCAGAATACCTTGTATGTTACCATGGAAGCTATCATGAACTATCAAAAAGAGTATTTTCTGGAGGGGGATGAGACGAAGCTTAGACCAATGATACTGAAGGATATCGCTGAAATTGTCAATCTGGATATTTCTACCATATCCCGCGTGGCTAATAGCAAATATGTGCAAACACCATTTGGCACTTTTCTTTTAAAGAGTTTTTTTTCAGAGTCGATGCAAACCAATAGCGGGGAATCGGTGTCGACCAGAGAAGTCAAAAAAATATTGCAAAACTTTGTTGAGGCTGAAGATAAACGCAAGCCGATTACAGATGAGCATCTTTCAAAGCTGTTAAAAGAAAAAGGCTATAATATTGCCCGTCGCACGGTAGCGAAATACCGCGAGCAATTAAATATTCCTGTGGCCCGTTTGCGTAAAGAAATATAAATGGTATGGAACGAAAGCTGGCGGACATTATCTCTCTTGTATTTCATCCTGTGCTGATGCCTTCCCTGGGGTCTTATCTGATGCTTTTTCATGATGGCTATCTATCGCTGATGCTGGTGGAGCAATCTCGTTGGATGATTTTGCTTATCGTTTTTATTATGACTTTCTTGCTTCCTTTAGTGATGATCTTTATGATGAAAAAGTTTAATCTTATCAGCTCGATGCGGATAGAAAAGCGCGAGGAGCGCAGCCTGCCTTTTTTGATCACCGGATTTTCTTTCTACCTTACTTATTTATTGATACGCTCCTATCAGATTCCGGGATATTACAGCATGTTTTTTCTGGGAGCTACCTTGCTGATTGTCATCGCTTTGGTTATTAATCGTTTTTGGAAAATCAGCATGCATATGATGGCTTTGGGAGGATTAACAGGGGTGTTGATTGCTATCGCGCCTTATGCTTTTGGCCTCAGCCCGGTGTTTGTGTATGCACTCATCATGGTAGCGGGCATTACAGGTTTTGCGCGTTTGCGACTGCATGCCCACAGCCCGGCGCAAGTCTACTCCGGCTTTGGCCTCGGCCTGGCATTTATGCTTGGCTTGTTTTTTGTCTTTCTCTGACCTAAAATGGAGTCAGTATCAAACCTACAGTGAGTAAACTCATATCATACGACTTGCTATTCTGATCAACCAGCTTGCCCTCTTCAAACAAAGGAACCAGATTGTAATGTCCGAAGACTGAAAATACCCCATGACCCAGTCTTCCCGTCACCGTATAACGGAATTTGTTCAGATCCCGCAGGTTGTGCTTTTTGATCTTTACCACATCATCCGAAGTGAAATTATGGTTTAAATAATCATCACCTTTGTATTTTGTATGACTGTTGATCAGGTATCCGGCTTTAAAGCCTATTGCAAAAATAGTTTTTCGCTCTTTACCCAAATACAACTGTATCTCTAGCGGCAGCTCCAGGTAGTTGGTGTTGATCTTGTTTTTGGAAAAGCTAAGGGTATCTGGTATTGGGGAAAACATCGATTTGTTAAAATCCTGGTTTTCGACCAGAAAGGATTCGTTGTAGAGATTATTGCTCTGCAGTCCTAAGCCAAGACTTAATCCAAACCTGCTTTTTTCCTTGTGGAAAACCTGACTCAGAGAAAAAACAAAGGAAGGGTTGTACGGTCTGATATCATTGTTGACCGGGGCGTCCATCCAAATGTCATTACCCATTCCGATTTGAAAATGTTGATACGAAACATCCGGATTAACAATTAGAGTATCTTCCTGTGCCTGGAGGTAAAACGCGCTTATCAGAAATAAGGCTATGAATAAAGTGCTTTGTTTGATTTTCATGATGCATATGTTTTGTGGGGCTAAAGTAAAAAAAAATAATGAATCTTTTGCCTGTTCATAATTATTGTTCTGTGCTTGCCCCCCGAAACACGACGGCAGGGGCTGCTTCACCGGGGTTCGCTTTTTCTCTCAGTCTCTCATTTTCCTGCGCGCACCTCTAAATCTCCGCCTAAGGCGGAAAGCCCACCGCACAATGACTTATCCTTCTGGCAGTTCGCCTCCTCGTATTTAATCATTCGGATGTGTGTTCCGCCTTAAGTTGATTTTGGCCGTGTTTGTCTAACTGTTTGTTTTAACCATAGAATTAAAAAAGAGCTGAAGTTTTGTTGTCAGTCTGTACATGACAGGGACAACGATTAGCGTCAGGAAAGTAGCGAATGTAAGTCCGAAGATTACAGTCCAGGAGATAGGCCCCCACATGTTTGCGATATCCCCGCCAAAATAGATATTGGGTTCAAAGCGGCTAAGCAGACCGGCGAAATCAATATTCAGGCCGATGGCCATGGGGAATAATCCCAAAATGGTTGTGATGGCGGTAAGGAGCACCGGACGTAAGCGGGTTTTACCTCCCCGGATGATGCAGTCGGTGGCCTCTGACAGTGGTAAGGCCGCACTTTCATCAAGTCCCAGCTCCTTTCGTTTGTCCTTCTTTAGCAATTCTATATAGTCGATCAATACGATGGCATTATTCACTACAATTCCTGCCAGGGAAACAATGCCGATACCGGTCATTACCACAATAAAGTCCATTTTAAATGTGGCCAGGCCGCCAAAGACGCCTATAGTGCTGAAGACAACGCTCATCAGAATAATCAGTGGTTTTGTCATAGAGTTAAACTGGCTAACCAGGATCATCAGGATTAGCGATATAGCGATCAATAATGCCTGAACAAGGAAAGACATGGACTCCTGTTGCTCTTGCTGTTCTCCGGTAAATTGATAATTATAACCTTCGGGCAAATTCAGTTCCGACAATGCCAGCGCAATTTGTTGGTTGACTTCAGTGGGGTTATATCCTTCTACTACATTGGAGTACAAGGTAACTACCCGCTTAAGGTCTTTGCGCTCCACAGACCCATAGGTCGTGCTGTATTTAAAATCCGCTACCGCTGATATCGGTACCTTCATTAAGCGGCCCTGATTATTTCGAAATATAATCTTTTGATTCATCAGCGAGGAAATATTATAGCGGTATTCATCCATCATTCTTAGCATGATGGGGTATTCATCCTCCCCATCCTTAAAGTCAGAGATCTCTTTTCCATACAAGGCTGTGCGCAAAGTGTTTCCTATTTGGCCGGTAGATAATCCAAAGCGCCTGGCCTGCTCGCGGTTAACCGTGACAATCATTTCCGGCTTGCCGGTTTTCAGGTCCATCTTCATTCCTTCGATCCCTCTGATATTGGCATCATCAATGGTTTGTAAAATTTTGTCGGATTGTTCCAACAGCGGTTCAAATTCTTTTCCGCTAACCTCGATGTTAATGGGATTGCCGGTAGGAGGGCCCATACGGTTTTTTTCGATCGTCAGCAATACACCGGGATATCGCATGCTGAGCTCATTGCTGAGCTCGCGCATGATTTGCGATGTCTTGTAATCGCCTCTAAACTCATAGTCTTCGAAATTGATGGTAATCAGTCCTTTTTCGGGCTGGGCTCCCTGTCCTCCGCTGCCTCCGCCATCCTCAAGAACAGCTCCGGTCCCGACATTAGTGAGTATGGATTCTACAATCTCTTTGCGGTCGCCTATAATTTCCCGTACATCTTCTTCCATGTCAATCATAAAAGTATCTGTGGCTTGAATATCTGTGCCTACCGGAAGCTCCGCCAGAATATTAATGTAGCTTGGCTCATTGTCAGGAAAGAATAACATCTTAGGACTACTGGAAAAATACCATCCCATGGTTGCAAAAAGCAATAGTAAAGTCCCAAAGAAAATCAAATATAAATTTCTGCCAACCAAAGCATAAGTCAAAATCCGGGTATAGATTTTTTCAAGCCAAACCAAAAAGACATTCTGAAACCACTGTCCGATATGGGAAAAGATGAAGACATTGAATAGGGTTACGATGCCTGCAATGAGCAACAGACTGCCTAAAATATTAGCGCCAAAAAGATAAAACAATAAGGCCGTAGCAATCAATATGGCTGCAATCTTAATGCCTTTTCTCGGGCTGGTTTTTTTGTTGTGTTCTCCTTTTTTACTGAAAGTTCCGGCAATGACAGGGATTACAACCAGGGCTATAAACAACGAGGATGTTAATACTACAATCAGTGTGATTGGTAAAAACTTCATAAATTCGCCGGTAATGGAATCCCAGAAAGCCAAAGGCAAAAAGGCGGCCAGGGTAGTGGCTGTGGAGGCAATAATCGGAACAGCGATCTCGCCTACTGCATATTTTGCTGCTTTCCACTTGCTATAACCTTCAGATACGAAACGATGGATGTTTTCCACAACAACAATGGCATTGTCTACCAGCATTCCCAAAGCCAGTATGAGTCCAAATAAGACCATCATATTGATCTTGAAATCCGCCAGTCCAAACACGACAAAAGATAATAACATCGACATGGGAATGGCAAAACCAACAAACAAAGCATTGCGCGTGCCTAAAAAGAAAAACAATACGATAACAACAAACAATATGCTAATTATAAGGCTGTTTTCCAGGTTGGTCAATTGTTTTTTCACCATATCCGACTGGTCATTGGTGATCGAAATCTTCAGTTTTTTGGGTAAAAGATTTTCTTCTCGTATCAGCTTGAGTTCATTGTTGATGTTTTCTGTAGCGTTGAGTAGATTTTCCCCTCCTTTTTTGATCACCTGTATCGAAACTACGGGCTGCCGGTCGAGTCGGGCAAAGCTCGTGGGGTCTTCGTAACCATCGGTTACTTCGGCTATATCTTTGAGGTAAACCACATTCTGATCTTCATTCTTTACAGCAATATTCTTAAGTTGCTCCATGGTTTCAAGCTCACCTACTGTTCGTATTGCACGGCGGCTGTCGCCCAGTTTAACTTCTCCGCCCGAGACCGATACATTTTCATTGGCTACGGCTGTCTCGATATCGCGAAAGCTCAGGTCATAGGCCTGCAGCTTATGCTGGTCGACATGGATTTTGATTTCTCTTTCGTTAACGCCCTGAATCTCTACTTTAGAGACTTCCTTTATGGGCTCAAAGCGGTCTTCCAGTATCTCGGCAAAATCTTTGAGCTCGTCCGTGCTGTAATCCCCCGAGAGATTAATATTGATAAACGGGAATTCTGAAAAATCCAGTTCTGACACTGAGGGGTCGGCAGGCAGATCATTGGGGAGTTCGCTTTTCGACTGATCTACAGCATCTTTGATATCTTGCAGCGCCCTGTTGATTTCGACATCGAAGGTGAATTCTATGAAAATCATCGAAGCGTCCTGTGCCGAGGTGGATGTGATTTCCTTGATACCGCTGATCCCTTCTATTTCTTTTTCTATAGGGCGGGTTACCAGGTTTTCAATGTCCAGGGGCGAGTTTCCGGGATAGGTGGTTTGAACCAGCACATACGGAGCAGCTACATCAGGAAATAGTTCTTTGGGTAAGCGTTCATAGGATATGATGCCAAATAAAGCAATCACTACGGCCAGTATATATACTGTGTTTTTATTTCTTAAGGCGATCGAGCTTAAGATGAACTCCTTATATTTTTTGCCTGCTTTTTCTTTCAAACTCATGTCTCAGCGCTTTATTAAGTGTTTCTGTTTAAAAGGTTGATGCTTCCCTGTCTTGTGTTATTCAGTAGTCAATATCAAGCTTATTTTTCTTCTACCAGGCTTCCGGTTGATACCATATTATATCCTTCCGTTATAGCCAGTTCGCCAGGTTCTAAGCCTTGTAGTATTTCTGTCTTTTCCTGAAATGATTTGCCCGTTGTCACATAGCGCTTCTCTGCAATTAGTTGATTATTTGCATTCTTTTTGGCTACAAAAATGAATTCGCCTTGCATATCGCGTTTGATGATGATAGAAGGCACTGTAAGTGCTTTTGAGTTGGTGTAGTCGTTGATGTGCAGGACAGTAATAATGTTTGGCTTGAGCTTTTCGTCTATATTATTGATCTTCAGCTGAATCTCAAATGTTCTGTTCGCGGGTTTGATGATATTGCCTGTGCGGAAAATTGGTGCTTTTAATTGAATACCGGGATATGCCGGGAATTCCAGCTGCACCGAATCGCCTTCTTTGATGCTCGAAAGATAGGACTCCGAAATATCAGCATTGATTTTTAAACGCGTTAGGTTGACCAGGTTGATCATAGGATTTCCGGGGAGGGCCAGATCTCCTTCCTTTTTCATGATATCGTCAATAATGCCCGAAAAGGGTGCCCTGACCAAAGCCATGTTTAGCTGGGCCTTCATTGTCTCCAAACGGCTCTCTAAAGATTCTTTTTGATTCCTGGCCTGAAGGTACTCAATCTCTGAGCCTATTTTCTGCTCCCACAGCTTCTTTTGCTTTTCGTAGGTTGTTTTGGCCAGCTCCAAAGAGGTCTTGATTTCCTGTATGTTTTTTTGATTTACGTCCGTATTCAACCTGGCCAGCAGTTGCCCTTTTTTTACACGATCCCCTTCTTCTACAAGAATTTCCTTTATCTGACCATTAACCTCAGGACTGATGTTGGCTTGCTCTACGGCTTCTGCAGAACCGTTTACTTCAATCATATGTGAAAATACTTCTGGCTTTATCTCCTTGGTATATACCGGAACAGCGTATGCCGAATCAGCTTTTAGTTGATCCTTAAGGGACTTGATCTCTTCTTGCAGCCGGGCAACTTCTGTTTTCTTCTTGTTGATGCTTTCCTGTATGTCTTCTTCTGATGTTGTTGACTGACAGCCTGCCATCAACAGCAGGGCGGATACGATGATTATGCTCTTTTGTATTTTCATGATTCCTGAGATGCGTTTAATATTCATTCAGTGCTTTATTTAATTCGTTACTGGCATTCAATAATTCATAAATGGCCTGATAATAAGATGTTTGATTGTTAAGCAATTGATTGTGGTTCTGCGTTAACAATGAGCTGCTACTCATCCCTTCTTTAAATCGGGTTAAGCTTTTTTGATATACCTTTTGTGCCAGTTGCAGATTTTCCTTTTGGGTGTGATAGCGTTCCAGGGCAGACATATAACTTGTGCGGGCCTGCTGGACATTCATCTGCAGGCTTTGCTGCAGTTGTTTTTTCTGATTTTGTGTTTTTTCCAGTTCTATTTGGGCCTGTTGTACTTTTGACAGCCGGCTGCCACTGCTAAAGATCGGCATCTCTACCTGTAAGCCGATGACATTGGATGTGAACCATTTGTTGTCGTTGCCGTCGAAGTAGTTGAATTCTTCGCGCATAGCATTTTGCTGATGCGAGTAAAATGCGGATATGGATGGGAGGTATTCCGTTTTTTCCCGTTGCATTTCCAAATAACGCATTCGCTCCTGGGTGTTAACGATCTTATAGTCGATATGATCCTCTGCTTTCAACGTCTTTCCTCCTGCTTGCTCCAGGTTCATGGCAGACAAAATGCCGGTTAGGGAGTCGCGTAGCTCTATGGTTTCGCTCATCGGCAGTCCCATCTGATATTTAAGGGCTGACTTGCCCACATCAGCTTGCCGCTGAAGCGTGCTTAGCTGATTGTTGATCTCTAATAAGTTGATCCGGATCTGATCGACATCGGTTTCCTCGGCTAAGCCTTCCTGCCAGGTCGCTGTAATGTCAGCAAGCAAATCTTCCATATTACTTTTGGTCTTTTTTAGAAATTCAATGTTTTCACGAGCTACCAGAATGGAATAATAAGCCTGGGTTACTGCATATTTTGTCTCTATCCGGGTTTTGACTTTTTGATGAGCCGAGATGTTTTTAAATGTCCTGGCAGCTTGTAAGCCTACGATATAAGGACCGCTAAAAATGATCTGGTTGGCGGATACATTGGCTGTAGCATTGTGCTGGGTGCCAAACTGCACTTCTACAAATTGCCCCGGTTGGCCGAAAAACTCTCCGGGCAACAACTGTGTTGCCAGATCGATATTGTTGTTATAGCTGAAAGAGCTGTTAACCTGAGGCAAGCCTATTGCAGTGGTTTCCCATACTTGTTTTTTTGCTTTTTCCACATCAAGGTCGGCATTTTTTACATTGATGTTATGCTCCAAAGCATAGGCTCTGGCTTCTTTCAGCGAATAGGACTCCAAAGTATCCTGGGCCCGGGATGTCAATGCTATTGCTAATGGCAGTAAAGCAAGTAGGATTTTAGATGTCGTTGTCATTGATATTGAAATTTAGATTTTCTTTTTCTTTTTCAAAGATTTCTATTCCTTTGGCATTGGCTATGCCACGGATATGATTCTCAAACATGATCTCAAAGATGGTCCCTGCAGAACAGTCGGTATCTTCCATCAAATCTTTATCATGCATTTGCTCAACTTTTTTGACATATAAGCGGGCTACAACATCGACGTTTAGATCTTCGCGGTAAATCCCTTCTTTAATTCCTCTTCTGACATTCTCAGCTATACCCTCATAGGTGAACTCCTGCTTCATTTTTACAAATGTATTCAATAACCCGGGATAATATTTTTTTAAATCGAAGGTAACGACAGGTTTGCTTCGGGTAGCGGTATTGTTTATTGCTTTACTCACCAGAAAAAGAGCGTGTATAGCATCCCGTGCCTCGGCTTTTATTCCTTCAGCCTGTGTTTTGATATACTCCATCTCGAGCTCCAACAAGGCCTCCAGCAAGGCGGCTTTGTTGTCAAAATGGTGATAAAGTGTTTTCTTGGAAATGCTGATGGATTTTGAAATGTCATCCATGGATACACTCCGGATGCCATAATCCATGAACATTTGCCTCGCTGCCTGAATAATCTCTTGCTTCTTCTCTTCCATAACATTTCTTTTCATAGTCGTTTGACAGTCTGCAAAGATAACAACTTATAAAACCCGGAAACGAAATACACGTAAAAAGTTTTCATGATCTTTGCGTTTTTATAACAGCCTGGCGAAGGTTTTGTTTGCTCCTGTCTGCTAAATAGCAAAGCAGGAATAAGCGCGTATTTATGTTATATATTGATAGACAGACAAATGTAATTTTTTATTTATTTTTCAGGAATTCTATAGGTTCGTATCTTTGTTCCATGGAAGTGAGCGTATATAAATTCACATCAGAGGACAAGGGTCAGCTTAAAAAGGCATTTGGTATCCGCGAAGAAGTATTTATTGTGGAGCAGCAGGTGCCGGAAGACCTGGAAAAGGATTCACATGACAAAACAGCCATTCATTATCTACTGACATTGGATGGAAAAGCTGTTGCAACAGCTCGGCGGAGGCTAACGTCTGAGGGCATTAAGCTGGAGCGTTTTGCTACCTTAAAGGGATATCGCAATCGCGGGCTGGGGGCCAAAATTCTGCTTTTTGTTTTGGATGACATCAGGGATCAGGGAGAAAATATTTATCTAAACGCCCAGGCGCCGGCAGTAAGTTTTTACGCGCGTCATGGGTTTAAAAAGCAGGGAGAGCCGTTTATGGAAGCCGGCATCAGTCATTACCGGATGTACTATAATGAATAATCCTGCCAGCCTTTTGGCGTGAGGTATTTGATGGTGTTAATTCCGTGCCCTTTAAGCTTGCGCATAGCTTCGTCATGCCCTGACAGCAGTTGGTCTGTTTTATGGGCGTCTGTGTTGATCGTCAGGGGGATATCCATGGACTTGATCATCTGTAAAGCTTTGTCTGAAGGGAAAAAATCGGGGGTTTTGCCTTTATAATAACCGCGGGTATTTACTTCCAGGATGCAATTGCATTCTGCTGCCGCTGCCAGCGTTTCTTCAAGCTTTTGCTTATACCAGCCCTCCTGTTCATTAAAGTAACGGTCGCGATTATTCATGCGGATCTTATCAATATGCCCGATTATATCGGGTTGTTGAGTGCGGATCATCTCGATGATTTGGTCAAAATATGTGGAGACTGCTTTTTGGACATCCTGTTTAAAAATGTTTTCCAGACCGTTGTCAAAATTTTGCGTAGGGCCGTCGATAAACCATAGCTTTTGGGAATCAGGATGCTTAACCAGGTGTACCGAGCCAATAACCAGCTCGAGTTGCCAGAGCTCTCTGAGCTCGTCAAAATCGCGGGATGTCTCAGGAATATAATCCAGCTCCAAACCACGAAAGATAGTCATATCCGGATACAGGGCTTTTTGCTCGTCCAGCATCTTGATATACGCTTTGCGGTCGGATTGCTGTATGCTCCATTCGTTTTCAAAGGGCAGCGGCCCGTGGTCGGTGATGGCAATATGCGTAAGACCCAACCGGGAGGCCTTCTGAGTCATCTGCCACATAGGGGCACGGCCATCGCTAAACGAAGAGTGAATGTGATAATTAAAGGGTATCATGATGCAAAGATAACGTTATTCCCCGGCTTATTGTTTTATGCCTGGCCTACCTTTTTATTATTTTTTGCAAATCGAATTATGATAATTTAG
>JBNJHE010000071.1:0-13920 GCA_051748205.1 Bacteroidota bacterium
TCGGTTCATGCGATTATTTTTTTGATGACTTTGTACTGGCTTTTGCTTTTTTATGGTATTTGTTTCTTCTAAAGATATTCCAGACAATGCTAAAAATCAGTATTAGGATAACGGGTAAAATAACATTAATCAACTGCCATTTTAACGTTTCATCTTTAACTTTAGTGCGATCCATTCCGCGGTTTTTTAGTTCACGGTCGCGGACTTTCAGTAAGCCTATATCACCGCACAGATAGTTTACGGCATTCAGGATAAAGTCTTCATTGCCATATTTGCGACCGGTGTAGCGGTCTACGCCCAGGGGTAGGGGTTTATCGCCGCGCACACTGACAGCGTTTTTGATCACATCGCCGTCGGCGACTACTATCATTTGATTGGTGTCGCTTTTGCTTTTATAGGCCATGGATTTACTCTGTGTAATGGTTGGTGGTAAGCGGTTTTCGAACACCGAGCTAAAACGTCCCTCCAGCAAAACAGCTACATTTTGTTTGTCATAGGGAAAATCCTGAGCATTGTAGCGCGGACGTATTGATCTTAGGCTGATCTCATGCGGCATCCTTAATACTTTTGTGTATTCCGAACTTTTTAGCAAAATGGTTTTTTTGATATTGTTTCCGCTGATGGTATCCAGTGTGGAGGTGAATTCTCCTTTGACCCCATTGAGGTTTTTAACAATGATATGATCATTATCCGGCAACATAACGGGGAAATAGGGCCAGGGGAAATATTCAAACTGTGGCTGGCTACCCTGTGGTTGGGTGTTAAGCGGTATCTCTGCTGAGCGTAAGTCCTGTATAAGATTGCTGTTAAGCCTCACCCCATAGCTAAAAAACATATCGTCCAGGTTTATGTCTCCTGGTATTGCCAGGGTTGTCGGTGAAGCCTGCAGAGAATCCATGTCGGTGCGAACAGGGTCGACAAGCCATAGAAGCTTGCCTCCGTGCATAACGTACTGGTCGATTATGAATTTTTCCTTTTCTGTAAAGGCATTGGTGGGTTGGGCAATAATCACTGCTTTAAAGCGGGGTTGTGTTTGCACGCTCCCGGCCGAGTCGTTGGAGATACGTTCAATCAAGCTGTAAATTTTGTTTTCCAAAGTTAAATGCGTTATGTCGTAAAAATCTGCCAGTACAGTTTCAGCGCCACTTAATCGTCTTTTTGATAATTCGCCATGCCCATGCAAAAAGGCTATGTTATCTTTTTCCGGTTCGCTCAACATTTTCAGGGCTGTTGCCAGGTTGTATTCTAACTCCTGCAACGAGAGGTTAATCTGTTGATCAGGGTTTAGGTTCATTCGGGATTCCAGTAAATTTACAGCTACTTCGCGGTTGCTTTTATAGGTGACTAAAGCACCCGGAAATAAGACCTGTTGAGATTGTTTGGTGTTATCGCCGGTTTGGATGGTGGTAGGCTCCAGTCCTTTGCGGTTTAGTTCGGCATAAAAGTTATTGCGATCTGCTTCATCTACTTCCGTGGTGGGGTCAATAAATTCAAACTGTATATTGTTGTTCCAGGCATGAAATTCATTGAGCATTTCGCGGGTTTCCCGTTTTAATTTTTTAAATCCGGACGGAAACTCTCCGTCAAGGTATACGGTAAATGTCACATAGTCATCAAAAGACTTAACCAGTTCTTTTGTTGTTTTTGACAGAGTGTATTTTTTTTCTGCTGTCAAATCGATACGGGTAAAGTAGAAATGCCCTATAAGGTTGATAAGTGCGATGATGACCAGGCCCAGCAATAGCTGTGTGATATTTTGTTTGCGGATATCTTTTTTATTGACCATAATTACCACTTTCTGCTTTCTAATGAAACTTTTGTTAACAGGATAAAGAAGGCTATAAGACTAAGAAAGTAAAGGATATCCCGGCTGTCGAGCACGCCACGGCTCATGGAGGTATAGTGGCTGTTGATGCCCAGAGAGTTGATAAATAAATCCAAAGGGCCAAACAGTGCAAAAGAATGGATAAACTCAAAGCCAATATAAAAGAAGCCACTCAACAACAAGGTGATCAGGAAAGAAACTATGCTGTTTTCTGTAATGGAAGAGCTAAAGGTGCCAATGGCAACAAAACCAGAGGCTAAAAAGATAAGGCCAAAATATGAGCCTGCGGTAGCTCCGGTGTCAATATTGCCTGTAGGCGAACCCAGCTGATACACCGAGAAATAATATACCAAAGTAGGCAGTAGGCTGAGGATTACCAATACAACCCCGGCAAAATATTTGCCCAGGATAACCTGCAGGTCTGTAATTGGTCGTGTCATAATAATTTCAAAGGTCCCTGTTTTTCGCTCATCAGCAAAAGAGCGCATGGTGACTGCCGGAATCAAAAACAGAAAAATCCATGGTGAGAGCATAAAAAAATTGTCCAGGGTAGAATAGCCGTAATTAAGGATGTTAAAGCCTGCGGGAAACACCCATAAGAACAATCCATTGATAATTAGAAAAACCACGACTGTGATTTGTCCAATTAACGAACTGAGAAAAGTATTGATTTCTTTTCTGAAAACAGTAATCATAGTGGTGATTCTTTATTGTTATTGACCATGCAAAAATAGTAAAATTCAGGAGAAAGTAGCAGGCGAATCAGGAATCGAGAAACTCTATAAGAATGGAAGACTCGTAAGCCTTGAGCCCCAGCAGGCGATTGGCATAGCCCTGGTTAACGGCTATTTGTAAAAATCCTGTCCCTGACATCAGCGCTAGCGGATTGCCTTCGTCCACATCATCATACGCATCATAAAGCCTTTGTTGCTCAAAGGAGGTAAATGGGATATGAATAAGAAACGGGCGGTTACGACGCAAGCGCATAAACAAATCTTCATCTATATTGGAGAGACAATTGCCATAGTTGTCAATATGGATAATTTGTCCACTGATACGGTCATGGCCATTTTCCGGATTTTTATCCGAAGAGGCTGACCAGGAAGATATTTTCTTTAGATGCTCTGTTGCAAAACCCAATTCATCCAATGGCTTTGACCTGGCCAGGTGGATAGCCGCTTTCACAAAGACATCGCGCGTTGGAAAGACAAAATAGTTCGAATCCTGAGGGATATCCAGTTCTATAATTCGCTCAGGTTCTTTGTCAGATATCATACTTAACAAGCCATTGTCGGCGCCGATAAAGTAATGGCCATTGATGCTGGCCACCACATGTGGTGATTTTCTGGAGGCAGTAGCATCCACCGAAGCAATATGGATTGTCCCTTCAGGAAATTCAGCATAGGCATGACGCAAAATAAAGGCTGCTTCTACAATATTGTGTGGCTTTACCTGATGGCTGATGTCTACAATCGTTATATCAGGCAATGCTTTGAGTAAGCGTCCCTTTACTGCTCCTCCATAAAAATCATGGTTGCCCCAGTCTGTTGTCAAGGTTATTATTGGCATAGATTCTTTATCTGCAGTCAAAATTAATAATTATCCCTAATATGGTCGATTATTATTAATTCATTTTCTGATCCAGGCGGTTTAAGCCTTCAATTCCCAATTGAAAATTCTCCTCCATCTGCAGCGTTTGCTTGTACAGCTTGCGGGCTTCTTCATACTGTTGTTGTTGTTCCAGGCTCGACCCTAAATTGTATAGCGCATTGATATTGGATGGGTTGATTTCCAGGGCCAGGCGAAAATAGCTCTCTGCTTTTTCAAAGTTATTAAGGTGTTTTAAGTGGATATAGCCCAAATTATAATAGCCTTTTTCACTTTTGGGATTTACATCCAAAAGCTGATTGTACAGTTGAATGGCTTTGGAATAGCGGCCATAATTTTGATAAACAACGCCAAGATTATAAAGTGCTTGCTCACTTTCCGGTTTCACGTCCAGGGCGTTGCTGAAATAGCGCACTGCCAGTGTGTCGTTTTGGTCTAATGCGGTGAGGCCTAGTTGCGTCCAGGCAGCAAAAAGCCCCTGGTTTAGTTCGGTGGCCCGGTGAAAATCCTGTTTGGCCTTTTCAATATTACCCTGATCTTTATGAATGAGCCCACTCAAAAAATAGATCCGATAATCATCCCGTGACAACCGTTTTGCCTGGCTTAGATATCTGAAAGCCTGATCATGTTTGCCGCCATAGAGATGAAGCTTGGAGAGCTGTAGCAGGGCTTTTACATTTTCCGGATCGTCAATCAGAATCGTTTCCAGGGTTTGCTTTGTTTTGTCCAGACGGGGTGTGGGCATGGAAAAGTAGATGTCGGCCAGGGTAAGCATGTACTGGCTTTTTTTCCCTCCCATACTGATGGCTTTGTTGATATTACTTAAGGCCTTGTTGAGATTGCCCCGGCTCAAATATATGATGGCTCGTTTGTGGTACAATGAGTCTATATCAGGATTTTGATCAATCTGCTGATTTAATTGCTGCAGCTCTGAAACATTTGCTGCTGAGTCATTTTCGTTTTGTTGCTTTGCTTTTTCCTGTTCAGACTCTGGTGATGCACACTGTGTCAGGCTAAACAGAAGAAGGCATAGGAGAGCACAAAACAGTCCGGAAGGCACGAATATGCTAGTATGCTTCATTACTGGTTGCTTTTTTCATTTTGATGATGCAGGATTTTTTGTTCGAGTTCATCTGCCAGCTCAGGATTGTCTTTCAATAAGGCTTTGACAGCTTCACGGCCCTGTCCGAGTTTTGTTTCGCCATAAGAGAACCAGGAGCCGCTTTTATTGATAACGTTAGCTTCAACGCCTAAGTCAACAATTTCGCCATCTTTGGAGATGCCTTCGCCGTAGATAATGTCAAATTCAGCTTTACGGAAGGGTGGAGCAACTTTGTTTTTGACCACTTTGGTGCGCACGCGTATTCCTGACACATCCTCGCCGCTTTTGATTTGGCTGATGCGTCGGATGTCGATCCGCACGGAGGCATAAAATTTAAGCGCATTGCCACCGGTTGTGGTTTCCGGATTTCCAAACATTACACCAATTTTCTCTCTCAGCTGGTTGATAAAAACACAGGTAGCCCCGGTTTTGCTAATGGTTGAGGTAAGTTTACGCAAGGCTTGTGACATCAGACGTGCTTGAAGTCCCATTTTTGAGTCACCCATTTCACCTTCAATTTCGCTTTTAGGTGTTAAGGCGGCTACAGAGTCGATGACAATGATGTCGATAGCGCCTGAGCGGATCAGGTTTTCCGTGATTTCCAAAGCCTGCTCTCCGTTGTCGGGTTGTGATATCAGCAGGTTTTCGATATCTACTCCAAGTTTTTTCGCATAAAAGCGGTCAAAAGCATGCTCTGCATCGATAAAGGCTGCAATTCCGCCTGCTTTTTGGGCTTCTGCAATGGCGTGGATGGCCAGGGTGGTCTTTCCACTGGATTCCGGTCCGTAAATTTCGACTACCCGCCCGCGCGGAAATCCGTCGATGCCAAGAGCCATATCCAGTCCTAATGAACCTGTTGAAATGTGTGGCAGGTCTTCTATTGCATCATCACCGAGCTTCATGATGGTGCCTTTTCCATAGGATTTTTCAATGGTGCTGATCGTGCGCTCTAAGGCTTGCATTTTTTCTTTGTTGCTGTTCGTTTTGTCTTGATTTTCTTTGTTTTGTTTCGCCATTGGATTATTGTTTTAGGTAGGTTCAAAGATATACATTTTATGTTTCCTGCTCATGCAGGATTATTTCTGCATGGCTTTTTGTTTTACTATCTAAATTAATGCTTTTTTTTTAACTATCAAAATGGAATAAAGAAAAAATCTGAATATGATTTTTTATACAACAGCAATGAAGCAATAGTGTTTGTTGTATTATTTTGGCAGCAGTCTGTACAATATTTTTATGATGAGTAGGAGGAGTCTTTTTTTGTTGACAAGGGAAGGAATGTTGCTTCATAGTATTGGCAAAAAGCTTTAATCGGGCACTCTTCACATTTTGGTTTGCGTGCGGTACAAATGTACCGTCCGTGCAGGATAAGCCAGTGGTGAGCTCTGGGGATCTGGCTTTTGGGAATGTGTTTTATCAGTTGCTGTTCGGTTTGCAGGGGTGTTTTAGCATTGGTTGTTAGTCCGATACGTGCTGCAACACGAAAGACGTGGGTGTCTACGGCCATAGCCGGTTTGTTGTAGATGACTGATGCAATGACATTGGCTGTTTTACGACCTACTCCAGGGAGTTTTTGCAGCTTATTGACATCGTCAGGTACGATGCCGTCAAACTCTGAAAGCAAGGTGTTTGCCATTCCTGACAAATGTTTGGCTTTATTGTTGGGATATGAGCAGCTTTTGATCAAAGAATAAATTTCTTGCTGACTGGCTTCAGCCAGGGATTCGGCTTCCGGAAAACGAGCCAGAAAGTCTGGCATAATTATATTTACTCGCTTATCCGTACATTGAGCAGATAAAATGACTGCAACCAGCAACTCATAGGCATTGGTGTAAACCAACTCGGTGTCGGCAACCGGCTGATGCTTTGAGAAATATGCCAGTACTTTTTCATAGCGTTCTTTTTTGCGCATCGGTTTATCATAATTTACATTTCATGACAAAGATAAGCAAAGCCTGAGATTACCTTCTGAAAAAAGAGCCGGACAGCAAAGGCCACAAGGCTTGTTTTGCTATCCGGCTGCATTTTTAATCCGCAACAGCTTAATTCTTTAAATAACCCGGGTACTGTCCGCTTCCAAACGGGTTGCTGTAAGCCATAGAGAAATCCATGATCGAACGGATAACTCTTACCGAAGGCCTTGATTGACAAAACCCATAGTGGATATAGTCATCAATAAACTGGTCGATTTCGGCATTGGAAAACTGAGCAATTTCATCAAGTGTAGGTGTTTTTTTCATATGCGTTTTATTAATTCGTCTTTACGCATAAAACGCTAAAAAAAATACCTTAGTATTCAAAAAAAAGAAAAATTAATCGGTGGTTAAGACCAGATTTTTTTCCTCTATAATTTTCCTTAGATTGATCAGGGCATAGCGCATGCGCCCCAGAGCAGTATTAATGCTTACATCGGTCTTCTCGGCAATTTCTTTAAAGCTCATATTGCCGTAATGACGCATAATTAATACCCGTTTTTGTTCTTCTGGCAGGTGTTGGATTAATGCCCGTACATCCTGATGGATCTGTTTGGTAATCATGTTGTCTTCCACCGAACCTTCCATCATATCGATGGTATCAAAAATATCATATTGATCAGTGCCGCGTGCCATATTTACACGTTTCGATTGCCGGAAATGATCAATAACCAGGTTATGAGCAATGCGCATTACCCATTGAAGGAATTTCCCTTCCTCTTTGTAGGAGCCTGAGTTTAGTTTACGGACTACCTTGATAAAGGTATCCTGGAAGATATCCTCGGCCATATCTTTGTCTTTGACCATCATTAGGATATATCCAAAAACTTTGTTCTGATGTTTTTTGATGATTGATCCAAGTGCTGATTGATTACCATTTAAATATTGGCTGATCAGATCCTGATCGCTAAAATGGTTTTGCATAAATTTACCTTTCTTGTTTGATAACTAAAGGGTAAATTTTATTCTATAATCAGTCCTCCTTAAATTAATACTTGATGATACTTTTTATTTGAGTGAACAAATATAATACATATTGACAAAAAACACAAGAAATAAAATGATTAATTTTGACCGCTTCTAAAGAACAATATGTTTTGTTATGCGTATTTCTTGCAACAGGAAAGATTTTACGCAAAAATAGCGATCAAAAAAACCACTGTTAATAAATCATAAAAAGGAGCGAAAAGACATAGATGCAACAGAAAGATCTTAAAACAACAGATCCGAAAACGAATATAATCATCAATCGCAGCCGGGTTCATAACTTAAAAAACTTAAGCGTTGTCATTCCGCGCAACCGTTTGGTTGTGATTACGGGTGTATCCGGTTCAGGGAAGTCGTCATTGGCATTTGATACGCTATATGCCGAAGGACAGAGGCGTTATGTAGAAAGTTTGAGTTCTTATGCGCGGCAGTTTCTGGGGCGTTTGGAGAAACCAGAAGTTGATGATATCAAAGGCATTGCACCGGCTATTGCCATAGAACAAAAGGTCAATACGCGCAATCCCCGTTCTACGGTGGGGACATCGACAGAAATCTATGAATATCTGAAGCTTTTGTTTGCCCGTATCGGAAAAACCTATTCTCCTGTCAGTGGTAAAGCAGTTAAAAGCCACAGTGTTACTGACGTGCTGGATTTTTTAAAGCGACAGCCTGTAGGACAAAAGGCAATGGTGCTGGCTCCGGTAGTTATCAAAAAAGACCGAAGTATAAAGGATGCTTTGGAGATATTGCAGCAACAGGGCTTTGCCCGCGTGAAAGTGAATGGACAGGTTTTGAGGATTACAGACATGCTTAAGGATATCGCTTCGTATCAAATATTGAGGCAGCTTTGCCTTGTTGTTGACCGGGTGAAAATTCATGCCGGCGATCAGGACTGGGATAATCGCCTGGGCGATTCTATCCAAACAGCCTTTTATGAAGGGCAGGGGAGATGTAAGATCGAGCTGGGTGATGGTGATGAGATGCAGGAATATTTTTTTTCGGATAAATTTGAGCTGGACGGTATTGAATTTGAAAAGCCCGATGCAAACTTTTTTAGTTTTAACAATCCATATGGTGCCTGTAAACGCTGTGAAGGCTACGGAAGTATTATTGGTATTGATGAAGACCTGGTGATTCCCAATAAGCAATTGTCAGTGTATGATGATGCTGTTGCACCGTGGAAAGGTGATAAGATGCGCAAATGGAAAGATCGCCTGATACAGAATGCGCATTATGTCAATTTTCCAGTACATAAACCCTATGATCAATTGTCAGAAAAGGAAAAGGCATTGCTTTGGGATGGAGGACGACACTTTAAAGGAATCAACGACTTTTTTGAGTATTTAGAGCGCAAGGCTTATAAGATACAGTACAGAGTGATGCTGTCGCGCTATCGGGGCAAAACAACATGTCCGGAGTGCAAAGGAACACGCTTGCGTAAGGATGCTTCTTATGTCAAAATCCAGGGCAAATCGATACTCGATATGGTGTTAATGTCCGTGGAAGATCTGAGCACTTTCTTTGAACAGCTCCGGCTTAACACGCATGATTTTACCGTTGCAAAGCGGTTGCTTATTGAAATCCGTAATCGTTTACATTTTTTGTGTGATGTTGGCTTAGGCTATATTACTCTGAACCGGTTGTCTTCTTCATTGTCCGGCGGTGAGTCGCAGCGGATTAACCTGGCAACATCGCTGGGAAGCAGCCTGGTGGGGTCGATGTATATTCTGGATGAACCTAGTATTGGTTTACATCCACGGGATAATCACCGATTGATAAAGGTGCTTAAAAATTTGCGTTCGTTGGGTAATACGGTTATTGTTGTTGAACATGATGAAGATATTATGCGGGAGTCGGATCAGATTATTGATATCGGACCGGACGCAGGCTTGCATGGGGGCGAGCTGGTTCAGCAGGGAACTATTGATGATTTTGTAAAGCAGCAAAAAGGCTATACCGCCCAGTACCTGGCAGGAAAAATCGAAGTGCCGGTGCCTGAAACACGCCGCAAATGGAAGGATTATATCCTGGTGGAGGCTGCTTCTCAGCATAATCTCAAACATGTGGATGTGAAAATACCTTTAAATATCTTTACTGTGGTGACGGGCGTTTCCGGTAGTGGCAAGACTTCCCTGATTAAGGAAGTTTTTTATCCGGCTCTGAAAAAACTTCTTGGTGGGTATGCCGGAAAAACAGGTCGTTACAAAAATATTTCCGGTGATATATCTCGTATTGCTGATCTGGAGATGGTGGATCAAAACCCTATCGGAAAATCCTCCCGTTCCAACCCTGTCACCTATGTAAAAGCCTATGATGAGATACGTAGCCTTTTTGCATCTCAACCTCTGGCAAAAACAAGGGGATATAAACCCGGATTCTTTTCCTTTAATACGGAAGGAGGGCGTTGTGAAACATGCAAAGGCGACGGGAAGGTGAAAATCGAAATGCAGTTTATGGCTGACCTGGAACTAACCTGTGAAGCTTGTCATGGGAACCGCTTTAAGGACGAAGTTCTGGATGTTCAATATAATGGCAAAAATGTTACTCAGATTCTGGATATGTCAGTAAATGAAGCCATGGACTTCTTCCATTCCAGCGAGAAGACGGATGCCAAAATTAGAAGAATAATTAACAAACTTAAGCCTTTGCAGGATGTCGGATTGGGTTATGTGAAGCTTGGGCAGCCTTCCAATACACTTTCGGGTGGAGAAGCCCAACGCATTAAGCTGGCTTATTTTTTATCAAAAGGAGCCTCTGAAAAGCCTGTCTTTTTTATTTTTGACGAACCCACAACAGGCTTGCATTTTCATGATATCAATAAATTATATGCTGCCTTTGAAGCTCTGATACGCAAAGGACATACGGTGCTGGTGATTGAACATAATATGGACATTATCAAGTTGGCCGACTGGATTATTGACCTTGGACCTGAAGGGGGTGAAAAGGGAGGGGAAATTGTCTTTGCAGGGACACCTGAAGACCTGGTGGAATCGCAAAAGGGGTACACTTCAACATTCCTGTCTAAAAAACTTGCCTGATTGATTTATTGAGTGCAGTCTAAAAAGCCTTGAGAACCCTAAATCCCCTGTGTGATACTTTTTAAACTGCTGATTTTTAGCGGTCTCCTTTTAGGGCTTAGGGGTAAAAACGATAAAAATCAACAGTTTGAAGACTTTTTTGACCGGCCTATATATTTATTCACTGTTCTAAAACCCACATTTTTGCAGCTTCCATGGTGGCAAAAGGCCGTGATTCGTATCCATGGTTTTCGAGTGCTATTAAAGTGGGAATCACAATGTCTTTTGGGCTGTCGGTGATGATAGCAATCTTAAAGCCTCCAAAAAAATCAAGATGTGCGCGATAGAAAGCAGATATTTTTGTGGCGTTGATGGGCTCTATTTGGAAATTTGCATCCCGGTAATCGAGGATAAACCCGTTAATCTTTTCAGTCCCCTGCCTGTTTTCCATATAATCTTTCCACGAATTAAAAATATCGTCGAGTTGTATGCTCCCATGGTATTTTTTGTGTAAAATACCTGAACTTTTATCATAATGATATGTCACTTTTTGTTCGATAGTCATATTGGTTTTCATTAGACTAAAAAAATGCTACTCCATTTTATAAACAATCACTATTGCAGGAAAGTTCAAGATTTTTTGTTTGAATTAAAAAAGTGTTTGATTTTGTTCGTTGGAGTTCAGAATTCTTTTGATCAGATTATCAGCTTCGTCGAAAGATACGGAGCTTTGACTGACAAAGGCTTTGATTTGGATTAATAGCTCATCCATCGATAATGGCTGCTGGTAATCCAGATAGCCATTTTCATAAAGAAAGCTTTTTAGTTTTTGCAGTTTGGAGCTGGCAAATCCTTTAACGGCTTTATTTTCGAGAGCGAGAATTAAGGCTTCAGGGTTCCAGTGAAGTTCAGCGGCAACTTTGGCGATGTCATCGACAAATTTTCCTTTAATGCCACTATCATTCTGTTCCAGCACTTCACGACGAATGGGTTTTGGGCGCCCTTTCATATAGAGTGTCTGGAAGTTATGGAAAATCTGTGCCTTTTCACTCAGGTGTTCGAAGCGGTCAGTAGTTAACCTGGCAATGTGTCCATTATTTTGTATAAAATGTTTTAGCGCGCCCCAGTAGCGGATACCTGAGGACAGGCATTGGTGCAGTAGTTTAGGATCTTCGATCAGATACCATAAATGCAGGTGGTTTACCGAATCGGAGGTGATCTGAAATGGCGGTACGTTAAGCTTATTTCTGTATTCGCTGTGACTAAGCTGATGGGGTTCAGGAATGGTGTCCGTGCTTAGCTGAAACTCTTCGGAGGTGAAAAAGTCAGGAAGAGGTTGGTCTGTTGTGGATAGCTCCTGGTCCAGCTGATAGGTTTTGTAGGATACTTCCTTTTCTTGTTCAAGGAAATATTTCCATTTACTGACTTCATCCTGTTGAGCCGTAAAATAAAAAATCTGTCGTCCTTCTTTGCTGATATCAATGAGAGCTTTAATGATTGACTGCGCTCTGATGTCGTCGCTGTTGGCAAGTAATTCGTCGGCAAGAACAGGCAATTGGACCTGAGTTTCCTGGCTTTCAACAAAAGCAAGTCTGACTGCCAGCACTAATTGTACACGAGTGCCGGAAGAGAGCTCCTGAAGCTTACGTGATTGGTTATCAACGGTGTCGTAGGCCTGAAATTCGGGCTGGTCGTTTTCTCCCAGCTGAAGCTTGTAGCGACCGTTACTGAATTTGTTCAGCAATTCGCCTGCTCTTTTGTATACTTCAGGTCGGTTGTTTTTGTCTGTCTCCTGCCTGATATGCTTTGTTAAGATTGCGCCGGTAACCGATTGCAAATCTTCCTGATATTTCTTTTCCAGATTTGCCAAAGCTTTGTCCTTTTGGTTAATTGCCTCCTCCAGCTCATGTCCTTCCAGCTTTGCTGTGATGTTTGTTTCAATCCTGGTGATTTTTTCTTTTATATCATCCAGCTTTTGTTGTTGGCTTTGTAATTCGTGGATGCTTTCTTCTATCTGATCCATGGAAAATTCTTCCAGACTGGTTTTATAATCGTCATATTTGGGGTGTTGTTCCAGTTGAGTTTTAATTTTTTGATAGGCTTGATTTTGTGAATATATTTCTTTTTCTATGTCCCTAAAGCTTTTTATTTGATTAGTAAGCCTTTGAACCAGATGTTTTTCTTTGGTTTCAACTTTGGTTTTTTCAAATATCCTATCTCGTTTATCCTGTAATTGAGCGATTCTATTTTGGGATTCATCAATAATTCCTTTTTGTTCCCGTATGGTTTGTAATGTTCGTTGAATAATGTTCCATTGTTTGTTGAGATGTTCTTTGCTGGCTTTTAGTTGTAAACTGTTTTCTGCTTTACTTATACCAGCATCCATCAGGATGTCGTTGGCTTTTTTGAGCGTTTGATCATATTGTTGCTGTTTGCTTTCTAACTGTCCGGACAGTGCCGTAGTTTCATTATTTGTGTCCATCCACTTTTGGAGGTTGTCAATAAAAAAATAAAGGCTGTTAAATTCCTGGTTATTGAAATCGGGCCAGGAGGGAACAGCTTTTAGTTCTTTAATGAACTCCAGACGTTGTGCATTCAATTTTTCAATTTGCTTATTGGTGTCTTCCAGTTTTTGCTGAAGCTGATCTTTTTTTTGATTGTTGAATGCTTGTTGTTTGCTTAATTGCAAATCGATGATAAGTTCATTCAACCTTTCGGTTACTTTTTCGCTTGTCCAGTTTTCCGGTGGATTGAATCCGGTATCTTTAAAGTCGCTAACTCTTGTGTTAAGCTTATGGTGTTTGGGTTTAGGCTTATACAACAGGGACAAAATGATTAAAGCCAGACCTGTCAATCCCCACCAGTCGAAAAAGAGTGTAAGCAAAGCAGTAGTAATTCCACTGATGGTCAATAATATTCGGGCAGGGTCTTTAGTCTTTGACTTATTTTCATCTTTGAGCCATTTGCTTAGCGTTTCGATTGCTGCGTTAAGCTGTTGTTCAGGAATTAGCTGTTGAGGTTTTGTCTTGTTTTCAGTTTTCAGCAGCTCAAGTTGTTCTTTCAGGGTTTGTTCTTTCGCCAATACCTGGTTGGCTTTCCGGATAAAGCTTTCCAGCTTGCGGATGTTGTTCAGGTCAATGGCTTTCCATTCTTCCGGATTTATGTCTTCGTTTAGTGTTTTTAAAAATTCAGTAGCTTTCCTTTGATGCTTTATTTTTTCTTCTTTAAGTTTTTGAAGCTCATTTTCAATGTTATGTAACTTATTGGATAGATCGGATAATTCGTTAATAATTTGGTCATTTAACTTATCCTGGTTTACATTTAGATTGTTTTGTTCGTTTTTTGCCTGGCTGATCAGACTTTTGGCCTTAGTTAATTTTTGTTCTTTTTCTTCTATTTCATTTTCAT
>JBNJHE010000072.1:0-13518 GCA_051748205.1 Bacteroidota bacterium
AATCATCATCACTGTGGATACATCAAAAAGTTTGGTTAATTTCATCTGTCTAAATTTAATGTTCAATGTTCAATGTTCAATGTTCAATGTTCAATGTTCTGTGTTCTGTGTTCTGTGTTCTGTGTTGGCTGTTGCGCTATCTTATCGCTCATCTCTCACAACTCACCTCTCATCTCTCATTCTCTCATCTCTCATTCTCTCATTCTCTTCGTTCTCTTAAGTCGCTTTAGTCTCTTCGTTCGCCCTCTCGCATCATCGCATTTAATCATCCCCGTGTGTGTTCTGCCTTAGGCGGATCATGGCTCGGTTTAATTATTGGATTTTCAAATATACGTTTTTTTTGACTCAAATCATAAAAAACAGCAAAACAAAGAAGCGTGAAGCAATTTCTCAATTTAAAACATAGTTATTACGGGATGCAAAAGGGAATATAATAAGCTGTAGGGCGGGATTTCCGGTATCATCTCACAATTTAGAAACCGGTTTCGGAGCTTAATGGTTATATTTGCCTGATAAGCAGAATTACTATGATCTCTTTTGAAAATGCATTTACGAAAAGCCAGATCGTTGCGCAGCGATCGACACCCGGCATACTGACAGTCAGAACAAGCCACTCTTCAGGATTTGTTTTAAAGGAAAGCGTGATTGCCCGGCAAAAGCTACCTTCATTCTCGAAAGCCGCCGTAGACGGATATGCTATTCTGAAGGACGACATCCATAAAGCGCTAAGGATTGCAGGCATAATTGCTGCCGGCCAGAATCATAACTACCGCCTAAAGCCGGGAGAGTGTTACCATATAATGACCGGTGCTGCCACTCCAGCGAATGCCGATATGGTTGTAATGCAGGAAGATGTAGAAAAAGATAGCGGCAGAATAAATGTACTCAAAGTCCCTACAAAAAGCAACATCATAAAAGAAGGTGAAGATGCCGATGCAGGCACAACACTGCTCAGTGCCGGCACTTACCTTCAGCCAAGACATAGTGGAATACTGGCTACGGCAGGTTATGCTGAAATACAGGTATACGAAAAGCCTTCTGTTGGGGTACTCAACACAGGCAGCGAACTTGTTGAAGCGGGCCAAAAAACAACAGGATTTGAGATTATCAACAGCAACGGCCCACAAACCATAGCTCAACTTAGAGAATCAGGTCTTGACGGACATTATCTGGGCATTGTCCCTGATGACGCTGGTAAAACATATGATCTCATCAGGCAGGGCACCGAACAAAATGATATTCTAATCATTACAGGAGGCGTATCAGAAGGCCATTATGATCTTGTGGGAAAAACATTGAAGGATTTAGGGTTCCAAATTTTATTTGATAAAGTAGCTGTGCAGCCGGGTAAACCCACAACTTTGGCAGCCAGGGGACAAAAAGCCGTAATCGGACTACCCGGAAATCCTGTTTCTTCTTTTGTTATCTTCAAGCTATTGGTTGAACCCTTTATCGTAACCTGGATGAAAGGACGCTGGGAAAATCCGGGCATACTCCTTCCTTTGGGAAAGCCTGTTAAGCATAGAAATAGCAAGCGAGATAAATGGATTCCCATCAATATCATCAATGGGGAAGCCATACCTGTGGCGTATCATGGCTCGGCCCATATACATGCTATCAGCTTTGGAACGCACATAATGCGTATTGCAGCAGGGACTGAAAAAATTAACAAAGGAGATTTTGTTCGTGTACGACCGCTATAACAGAAAAATCGATTACCTCAGAATCGCCGTCACCGACAGGTGCAATATGCGGTGCAACTATTGTATGCCTGATAACAAAAGCATCCAATGGCTTAATCATGAGGATATACTTTCGTATGAAGAAATCCGCGATATCACCAAATATTTGGTTTCGCAAGGAATAACAAAAGTGAGACTAACCGGAGGAGAACCCCTGGTTCGGAAAGACATTGCAACCTTAGTAAGCATGCTTTCGGACATCAAAGGCATCGAAGATCTGAGCATGACCACCAATGGTACCCTGCTGTCGAACTATGCTGCCGATTTGAAAGCAGCCGGACTACATCGCGTAAACATCAGCCTTGACACACTTAATCCGCAAATTTTTCAAGCCATTTCATCCACAGGCAAGCTGGAAGATGTACTGAAAGGTATTGATGCAGCAATGGGTGTTGGTTTATTTCCCATCAAATTGAATTGCGTAGATTCTATCTATAATCGCGAACAGGATATCAAGGAAGTAAAAGCATATGGAGCTTCCAAAGGGATACAAGTGCGCATCATTCATCAAATGAACCTGGCAGGCGGCATCTTTACAACAGTAGACGGCGGGAAAGGCGGCAACTGCCAGGCATGTAACCGACTGCGTATTAGCTCCGACGGCAAACTCATTCCCTGTTTATTCAGCGACCTTGCTTATGATATTCGTCAAATGGGTATTGCTAAAGCATTAAACAATGCCATAGAACACAAACCGAAACACGGATTAGCTAATCACCGTGGAAAATTTAACCAACTGGGAGGATAGTGATGACCAAATTAACACATACCAATGCAAAAGGAAATGCACAAATGGTAGATATCTCTGGGAAAAAAATCTCAGAGCGCATTGCCGTAGCTAAAGGATTTATTCAAATGCAAAAAGCCACCCTTCAACTAATCCGCAATAATGAGCTACGTAAAGGAGATGTATTGCAGGTGGCGCGTTTAGCCGGACTACAAGGAGCAAAAAAAACTTCCGATTTAATTTTTTTGGCCCATTCATTGAATCTAACCCATACTAACGTGACAGCAACGATAGAAGAAAATGGGGTTAGCGTTGTGGCTGAATGCAAAATATCTGATAAAACCGGTGTGGAAATGGAATCCCTGACAGCAGTCAACATCGCCTTGTTAAACATCTATGACATGTGCAAAGGAGTGGACTCCAATATGATAATAACAGACATTCACTTAGTCAGTAAAGAAAAAACAGAACAATGAAGACATCCAAAAGCCAGGTTGTATCCGTAAACAAGTCAAAGCAAAGAGGCATTAAAGAACCGGTGACAGCCATCACCCTAATCGAAGGTGGGGTAAAAGGCGATATCCACCAAAACAGCCACCGGGAAGTAAGTCTGTTGGACAAAAAACACATCGATGACTATCTGCGCATCAGCCAGGCTAAGGAAAACCCCGGCTATGGTGCTTTTGCCGAGAACATCACCACAGAAAACTTACCGGAAGATATCCGCGTCTTTGATTATTTCACAATAGGGGAAACAAGATTACAGCTTACGCAAATCGGCAAGCCTTACCATGAGGACCTTGAGTTTCCCGGCCATTATGTGTCACCTCAGAAAGCGTTATTTTGTAAAGTCCTCAAAGGAGGTACGATTCAGCCTAAAATGCGAATCATACATCATCCCAAAATATTCAAATCACTGATTATCACTTTAAGCGACCGCGGCAGCCAAAAAATCTATGACGATAAAAGTGGTCCGATTGCCCGGCAATATGTTTCGGATTTTTTCGCTCATGAGCATTTAAGGGCTGAGATTTCAGATAAAATTATTCCGGATGATCCGGCTCTACTCACAAGCCTGCTAAACCACGCAAATGATTATGATCTGATAATAACGACAGGGGGCACAGGAATATCCGAAAAAGACATTACAATAGAAACAATACGACCATTGTTAGACAAGGAAATACCAGGCATAACAGAAATGATTCGGTGGAAATACGGCCTACAAAAACCCAACACACTATTAAGCAGAAGCCTGGCAGGGACAATAAAACAAACACTGATATTCTGCATCCCCGGCAGCCCAAAGGCTGTTCAGGAATACATGACCGAAATAAATACAATCACAAGCCATGCATTCCGCATGCTTTACGGATTAAGTCATTAAGGCCACACTGCGGATTAACAAAAACAAAGAAAAAAACAGCTTAAAGCAGGTATCTAAGGCATTCATTCGTTAATCATCATCCCGCACATAGGTGATTTCGGGTAGAATCACACGTAAGGCCTTATCAATAGACTCCTCTATGCTTTCAATATGTGTTTTAAGCTCGATATCAGGAGACTCAGGAGGCTCAAAAGGAGAATCGATACCGGTGAAGTTTTTGATTTCGCCACGCCGGGCTTTTTTATACAAGCCTTTGGTATCACGCTGTTCACACACCTCTAAGGGAGCATTTACATATATTTCGACAAAGTTATCCGTACCGATAATTTCACGGGCCATCTTCCGGATTTCTTTTGTGGGGCTGATAAAGCTGTTGATAGTAATAATCCCGCAATTGACAAACAATTTATTGACTTCGGCAATGCGCCGGATATTTTCAGTACGGTCCTTATCGGAAAAACCCAGATTATTATTGATCCCGGCGCGAATATTGTCCCCATCCAACACCTGAGTAAGAAAATTTCGCTTGGATAATGCCCGCTCCAATGAAGCAGCAATTGTAGATTTTCCTGATCCTGACAGCCCGGTCAACCAAATAGCAGTTGCTTGCTGTTGTAATAAAGACTCTTTATCTTCGCGCTGGAGGATTTTTTTATAGACATAGATGTTTCTTTCTACTGGGTCCATAGGCTTGTGTGGAATTTTTGATTAAAAAGTTTCACAAATTTACATGTTTCTTTGACCAATCTCAACAAAAACGCTAACTTTATCCTCCTTTTAGCGTAGAAAAGAGTTATGCAATATTTTGACAGCATTCTTGTATTGTTCGTTATCCTGTTCATCCTAATCTCCTTATACAAGGAATGGGTGGGCACCTCCTTTACTTTTGTGATCGGCGTAGTCGTGCTGGGAGCCTTTGGTGTGCTGACACCCAAAGAGATGCTGGGTGGCTTTGCCAACGAACAGATTGCTGTTATTTTGTTGTTGCTGTTATTAGGTGACACCATACGCAAAACAGGAGTATTGGAAAACTTATTCAATCGTATCTTTAAGGAAGCCAATACTTACAATGGCTTTTTGTGGCGCATGATGCTGCTGGTATCATCATTTTCTGCTTTTTTAAACAACACCCCTCTGGTAGCTATCCTGATGCCATATGTGCACACCTGGTCGAAACGTCACAGCATTGCCCCGTCGAAGCTTATGATTCCCCTGTCTTATGCAGCAATACTGGGCGGATGTGCCACACTCATCGGTACTTCCACAAACCTTATTGTTAACGGACTGGTTGTTGATCATGAGGAGGTTCCGGGCTTACGTGAATTAGAGCTTTTTGATTTTTTTGCTGTTGGAGGGCCAATGATACTAATCGGGATAGGTTTTATCATGTTGGTTGGCAAACATCTATTACCCAATCGCAAGGATGTAATCACCGACTTCAGCCGTAAACGCCGGGAATATCTTGTTGAAGTGCAGATACGCCCGGACAGCAAACTGGTAGGAAAAACCATCGAAGAAGCAGAGCTGCGTAACCTGAAAGGGCTTTTTTTAGTAGAAATCCATCGCAATGATCAGCGCATGACAGCAGTATCGCGCAATACCATCTTAAAAGATGATGATATTCTGATTTTTGCAGGAGACACTGACACCATCGCCGACATGGTCAATGCCAAAACGGGCTTAAAACTAACCCAGGTTGGGATGTTTTCCAAAAAAGCGCATACCGAAGTGCGTGAAGTAGTGATTTCGCATAATTCCACTTTAATAGGCAAGACCATCAAAGAAGCTTATTTCCGGGGAAAGTATGATGCAGCCATCATAGCGGTACATCGTAATGGCGAGCGCATATCAGGCAAGCTGGGCTCTGTAAAGCTGGAAGCCGGAGATGTCTTATTACTTTTGTCAGGCTCCGACTTTGCAGAACGCTCTCGCGATACGCTCGACTTTTACTCTATTTCCAAAGTACGGGATTTTAAAAAACTGCCTTCATGGAAAGTTGCCGTGCTATTAGGAGGTACAGCTCTTACAATCTTACTGGCGGCCCTGAGTATCGTCAAATTATTTATCGGATTGATTATCTTAATTGCTCTTATCACACTGTTAGACATTACAAATCCCAAGGATTTACCCAAAAGCCTTGATTTAAACCTGGCAGTAATAATTGCACTGGCCCTGGCTATAGGGACAGCTATGATAAAGTCCGGAGTGGCAGAGATGGTTGCCTTGTTCTTTATTCACTTTTTGAAGCCATTGGGTATTTATGGGTTACTGTTCGGTATTTTTGCCGTCACCTCATTGCTGGCAGCCTATATTACCAACAAAGCAGCCGTGGCCATTATATTCCCTATCGCTGTAACTATTGCAGTGGATTTGAACCTGAACCCCACTCCGTTTGTACTGTTGGTTTCATTTGCAGGAGCGGCCAATTTTATGACTCCTATTGGTTATCAAACCAACCTGATGGTATACGGCCCTGGAGGATACTCCTTTAAAGACTATATGCGCATTGGCCTGCCACTGACAATAATTTATATGTTTGCAACTGTTTTTGGATTAGGATTAACCTACAACTTATTCTGATTATGAAAGAAGAAATGGTGAAGGCCGTAAATGCGGCCATAGAAGCCGGAAAAGAAATCTTAACCGTATATAAAACGGATGATTTTGAGATAGAGACCAAAGGGGACCAGTCACCACTAACCAGGGCTGACCGAAATGCTCATCATCTTATTATGCGCAAGCTGGAATCAACAGGATATCCTGTTTTAAGTGAAGAGGGTAAAGAAATGGACTATGATAAACGCAAAGTATGGCCCCGCTACTGGTGTGTTGACCCCCTGGATGGCACTAAGGAATTTATCAAACGCAATGGAGAGTTCACCGTAAATATCGCGCTGATAGAAGACCGAATCGCTGCACATGGAGTGATCTACGTCCCGGTAACTCAGGAGCTGTATGTAGGGATCAGAGGATTAGGGGCATGGAAAATGACAGCAGTTGATCCCGATTACAGGGCCTCTTCGTTGGAAGACCTGTTTAAACAAGGCCAAAAGCTACCCTATCAACCAGCTATCAACAAGCCATTTGTTGCAGTAGGAAGCCGTTCGCATATGAATGATCAAACACGCGAGATCATTGCTTCCTTTGAAAAGAAATATGGTGAAACAAAAGTCATCAGCCGTGGTTCGTCACTAAAGCTATGCATGGTAGCCGAAGGGAAAGCCGATATCTATCCACGCTTTGCCCCCACTATGGAATGGGACACCGCCGCCGGCCAGGCCATAGCCCAGGCAGCCGGGATGCTGGTGACAACAGCTGATATGGTAACACCCTTGCTCTATAACAAGCAAGAGCTGCTGAATCCTTGGTTTGTGGTGAGAAAGAAGGGGGTGAATTAAGCTTTCCCGCCAAACAGATTCTCATATAGCATCCGGAATTCTTTACCAACCGACCCGGGAGTATACAGATTCTTATAATGCGCCTTGATTTTTTCACGATCCCAGCTGGTGCTGGTTAGCTTAAGAATTCCTTCAGCCCAGGCATCCACTGTATTGTCTGTCAGTATTCCACTAAACGGTTCGATACGCTCCTTTAGGGCTGTATTGTTAGACACCAGACATGGAATCCCAAACAGGGAAGCCTCCGCCACAACCAGACTAAACGTCTCTATCTCTGAAGCATGAAGCAGGAAGTCCGTCTGTCTGTAATATTCATATACATATTCTTTTTGTATGAACCCTGTTTGCACCAATTCAATATCATTATCATGGCAAATATCCTCATAAAATTTAACGCGCTCACCTCCACCAATTAAGACCAGACGTATCCCTTTATCCAGTTGATCTTTAATTTGAGCCAGGGCCTTAATAACTAAATCAGGACGTTTGGGCTGATGCTTTTTTATGGTCAAATTAGCTACCATCAAAAAATTATATTTTTCCGGATTTGCCGGATATGCTATTTTAAGGTTTGACTTTGTGTGAGGACGTACAACATTAGGAACAATTTTTACTTTGCTTTTATCAATATTAAGTTCATTAATCTTTAATAATTGATTACGATGAAACTCTGAAACTGTTGAAATTGCTCTTGCACTTCTTACGGAATTTTTGATCCAATAACGAAACAGAGGGTTACGAACAAGTTTGGGTATACTGGTAAGATGTTCGGTGATTACATAAGGAACATCAAATTTCCTGGAGAGCAGCCTGGAAAGAATACCAGCCTGAAATACAACATTAGCATGAATTAAATCCGGTTTAAAATCTTTAAATAATCGCCGGTGTAAAGTTTTTACACCAGGCAATAGCATATAAAAAAACGGCAGCAGCCCATACAACTTCTTATGATATCGTGAGGTAATCCGTACTTCTGTTTCATCCAGTTCAGTTTGCCGGTTCATGATTTCAACATTAAAAACAGACTTCCCATTGATAACATGCACATGCAAAACCTTCACATTATATCCTTGCTTTGCAATAGCCAGGGCATGTTCTTTCACAAAATAGCTTTTCCAGGGTTTTAACGGATAAGGATACCAGCATGTTGTTAGGAGTATATTCTTCATCTCGTTATATTCTTTTGTTAGACTTTAAAAAACCAGATTAGCATCATCAATTGTGAAGCAAATACCACTTTCCCAAGGCATCTGACTATATTCTATAAACCTGAAACAGACGACTTAAGCGCTTCCAAATAAAATTGGCAAAACGGTAGCTCACATAAGATGGCGTTTTCGTTTGAATTTTACCAGAATCAATGCTTTCAAAATCAATACTGGATGTTTTTAGTGCACAAAACGATAAAAGTTGTTCAGCCGTATGCTGATCTTGTTTCAGCAGCTTCTCTGTAAACAGCGGAAATACAGGAAACTTACAATCAACTACGAAATTGTAATACCATACGATTCGTTCAAAATAATAAATAAAATCGAATTTTTGTTTCTTATTCGGATTACTTTTTTTGACTTTATTCATGGAACTGAGGATAATATCCTGAGGATTTCGCTGAGCATAAACCACTTTAATTTCACGGCTTGTAAATTGATCTAATTCATTAATAAACTGAATAATAAAAGGAAGTTTCAGAACAATAACTTTATCTTCCGGTAACGATTCAAAAAAGCCGGAAAGGTCGCCTTGTTTAAAAGCTCTTCTTTTTTTGACATACTCTTCCAGAGACTTACTCTCAAACCGCTCATAATTTAATACTCCCCCAGGTTCGCCCATCAGGTCATCTTTATCCTGATAAGCACCGTTATCCAAAAGGAACTTACTGACAATAGATGTATAGGATTGCGGTACTCCTGCAATAATAATCACTGGCTTCATCTTATCATATTTTTATTTTCAATGACATTCAAAACAACTCACTATTTGATGATTCAATTCTATATAAACATTTTACCATGCTTGTTTCGCAATTGGTTTCCGTTTACCTATTTAGTATTTTGCTTGCATTTTCACCCATAATCATTTTATATTTATCATCAGGAAGATGGAAAGAGTCAAGCAGCTCGCGTTGCCGTAGCATGTAGTTATCAGTCCCATACAAAAGTTTATGTGAGAAACGCTCTAAAAACCACTGTGAAAATTCACGATCCCTGTTCAAGGCATTATAACCACTATTTCCAGAGATATCAGCAACTAAATTATCGTATTCTTCCAGCAGCCTAACTGAAACTCCCTTTTTCTTTATGTTACCTCTGTCATATTTTATTGTTGCGTTATATTCGGCTGAAATGGCTTTCCAGAATAAGGGGCCATGTCCAATAAATATTACATTGGGGAATGCCTGAAGCTGCTGCTCAAATTCAATCATATCAAGCATATAGCCCGGAAAGTATTGCAGCTTTTTGTGTATGGTTTTCTTAAACAAACCTGTATTGTTCACGAGTTGATCGATATATAATCTGGAAACCCCATTAAAAGCGCCGTTCATAAGCTTTCCAAATTGTTTGTCAAAGAAATTGCGATCATTTGCAGCATAGTGATAACGAGGCAGTTCGCTATGAAACACAACCGGAAAACCTAGCTCATCAACACATCTTAACATCCTTGTAATTTCCGGGTCAGTCCAACGGGCTGTAACTTTTAACTCACCATAACCTCTTACGCCTTTTGCAGCATATGATTTCAGAATGCCACAAACATCGCCCTCTGTAGGATCCGGTGCATAAAAAGGGACAATACGGTCAGGCAAATATTCATAAGCTTCCATAATTTCCCCGATGGAGATATTACGGTATAAAGACGGTATCGATGGATTTTTTTCTTCCCAGGAAAACAACCAAATCTGATCTATCCCTTCATTATCGAGATATTCTTTGATTTTTCGGGGAGTAAACCCTTTCATATTTGGGTGAAAATGAGCATCTATAAACATAACAATTACCGATATTTAATATTTAAAGCGTCGGCCATACCAACAGCCAGTTTCAGCATGCGATTATTAATCTTTTGAACATGGAAATAAGAATTCTGCACCGCTCCGTAAGTTCTAAAATATCGTTCTACAGGCTCGATCATGCTTCCTTCAAAATCAAAGGCTTTTGTCCTGCCCGACATTTCCTGTATGGCTCTCCAGATATTTAGGGTCATTGCTTGCTGAGTCTGTAGTTTTGGGTCCCGGGCACCAATTAAATAATAAGCACTCTGCTGGTCCCATACCACAAAAATGGCAGCATAGAACGTTCCTTGCTGATCAAAAGCTGCATAGGTTTTTCCACAGTTCTGCTGTTCGCAGCTTTTAATCATATTCTGCATATAGTCAAAGGAATAATTGGCCCGCTTATTTGCTTTGATGATTTTATAAAAATTTTTTAACTCACCCATTTCCAGGCTACGGACCAAAAACTGATCTTCCGCTTTTTTTAGGTTTCTTTTTACGTTATTTTTAAATCCCGAATAAACCAAATCTAAATCAGAAATATCCGGCAGGCGATACGTATAGCGAGTAGACTGGCTAAACCCATTCCAGTAAAAAGGCAACCAATTATTTAACGAATGATAAAACCGCTGGTTAAAATAGTAAACGCGAGGTAATTGACGAATCAACTCATCCATAACTGTATGCTCATGCGAAAGACGCTTTGCATATTTCATATCCTTCGGAAAGGGAATAAAAGGCCCCATATAAGGTGTGAGATGTGGCATGGAAATGAAACCCTTACGTTTTAAATAGTAAGGCATTACACCTGTTATTCTGCCTTTTTTTTCAGCAATAGCAACACCCCATTTGTCTATACCACAACTTAAGTCTAACCAAAAGGGTTGAAAGAATATTGGAACATGCTGTTCCTGACAAAATTTATCATAGCTTTCCCGAATCCTCATGTTACTTTTTTGTTTGTATTATTGATGGGGCCAGCGCAGCTTCCCTTAAATCTGTATTGATAAATAAATCCATTTCCTGCAATATTTCATCAGTGGAGGCTATCAATTTCTCATATTGTACCCGCATAACATTCTCCTTAGGAAATAAGCGGATATCCTCATCAATAATTTGTTTTACTGACTGTATTTGCGCAGCTACTAATTCATCTTCGGATTTAAATGTCTTTCCTTGCAACCCTGAAGGATAAATGCTCCAAAACTCACCTGGTCTGCTTCCCTTTTGTTTCCGTATTCTCTTAATCGATTTCATCGTATCAACATCATTGCGATCGACAACAATAATCTTAGCATCAGGAAACAACTCCCAAATTAGTTGTAAACGTAAACTATTGGCCAGATTTTTGATAACCAGGGGCTGATTATAAATTGCAATCATAGCGTTAACTTCCTGCTTTAATCTTTCCTTTGCCTCCCCGGACAAATCAGCCGGTATAACATCATAAGATTTTCTCGAGAAAAACCTGTACCAGTAATTGCCAGCTTCACTTGGACAATGCAAACCATAACGAAAGGTATGGCCATTTTTCGAGCGAAAGCAATTATGCGCCTTATCATGATAATACCTATAGGAATACCTCATGCCAGCCAATGGAAATTGATGCATGACATCAACGATATTATCAAAATACCGGACTTTATACCGGTTAGTAATCATTTGATATGTAAAAGTAGAGCCTGTTCTTGGTACGCCAATAATGAATACAGGGCTGTGCGATGTGGCAGGAATTTCACGATATTTCTCCAGCTCTGCTATTTCAATTTTTGAAAATGCAAAAGTAAGCGTTGGGACAACACGTGTAAGCATCTCATAAACAATGTTCCAAAAATTATATTTCGATGATATTAATCCCACTTTTTTTCACAAAGATAAAGATTTCAAGTAATTATTTGTCCCTTCATCTGCTTATAATTTTATAAACCAGCCCGGATGTTTACCCTGTCATTTATAAAGGGAAGATCGCCATGAAAAATAATAATACCGCCTTAAACCTATTTTAATTTCATAATAATCATGCAAATCTGTGTTCCGCCTGAGGCGGATCATGGCTCGGTTCGCAACTTTAATTGTTTTAAAAGATGCTCAAAAGCTCACTTTGTTCGGTTCGCACGCCCCCATAAAGACAGGGAGCTCGAACATTCTGAACCAAACACTCGCCTTTACTGTCAGGCACTAATTAACATCTTTTAACTTTTTGCTTATTGATTCTCTTCCATAGCTATTACATTTGCATATTCACCTATGAAATCTATTTATTAGTCCTACAGTTTTTAAAATATTTTGTATGTCAAACAACTACACCTTACAAAAATGGATAGCCAAAATAAAGAAGTTCAAGCTCGTCAAATTCAAATATTTTTACAAGGAAAGAATTAGGTATCCTGCTTTGTTAACAAGGTTGAGACTGCAAGCTAAAATAAAAAAGAAAACGCTGGTACATTTCATTCATATTGGTAAAACCGGAGGAACCAGCATCAAACATGCACTAACTCCAAACGCCAAAACATATCAAACCGATAAATACATTATAATAACTCATCCACACTTTATAACATTAAAAGACATTAAGCCAGGAGAAAAATTTTTCTTCTTTCTTCGACATCCGGTAGACCGATTTGTTAGTGGCTTTTATTCCAGAAAACGCAAAGGGATGCCTTTAATGTATAATGAATGGACACCAGGCGAACAGCAAGCGTTTCTGCATTTTAAAACCCCAAATGAATTAGCAGAAGCCATATCAGCAAAAGATAAAGAGACACGCAATGCCGCAATTTATGCTATGCAGAGTGTTAATCATATCCGTACTTCATTTTGGGACTGGTTTATCAGTAAAAACCTACTTGATCAACATCACAAAGACCTTTTGCTTGTAGGCACTCAGGATAAACTCAATGAAGATTTCGAACGCCTGAAAAATATTCTGGAACTACCTGCCAGCCTAAAACTACCTGAAACCAAAATCAAACGACATACTAATCCCAAGGATGTTGACAAAAGTCTGTCAGAAAAAGCCATAAAAAATCTAAACTACTGGTATAAAAAAGATTTCTACTTTATGGAGCTTTTACATACCAAATATGATATAAGAGCATCCGCAACCATAGACATCAACAGTAAGTATGGGACTTGATACAGGATTATTACAAATGATTATCAAGAAGCATATAAGCTATTGAATCACTACTTTTTTAGTGATTTTATATCCGCTATCATTATATACATTAATAAAATACACACCACTACTAAGGTCTTTGGTATCCATACGGATA
>JBNJHE010000073.1:0-13492 GCA_051748205.1 Bacteroidota bacterium
GATTCTCATATCCCTGCCCTAAAGGACAGGGCAATTGCTCCGACCTTCAAGTTGGACTAAAGAACAGGACAATTGCCCCGACCTTTAGGTCGGGGATTAGTTAAGGGTTGAAGGATTCTCATATCCCTGCCCTAAAGGACAGGGCAATTGCTCCGACCTTCAAGTTGGACTAAAGAACAGGACAATTGCCCCGACCTTTAGGTCGGGGATTAAAGGATTGCCCCCCTCCATTCCTAATCGCCCAAACCAATTCTTTAGCACGAAGATTTGGTTTTGGGCGATTTATGTTGTAATTTTATCAGCATATTTTTAAAAAATGATGATGATGCACTAAACCTTTACGTAGTATCTTCGTCATAATATAAAACCACGAAATCATGTTTAAACCTGCATTAATCTCCATCGTAAGCATCCTGCTATTGAGTAGTTTCCAGTTTATTCCTACCAACAGCAGTAGCTGGGAAAAAATCCAATCAGTAGAGGGTGTTGACATTTACCAAAAGCAAGTGGAAGTCGAGACCAGTGAATACCATCATTCCTATATTGTCTTCAGGTATGTCAATACAACAAATAAGGCTGCCTACTTAAAGTGGAAGCTAAACATCTGGTATAACGACAACTGCCGCAGTTGTGATTTAAAATCGCCCAACGAATATGAAATGAGCCTGGCACTCCATCCGGGCGAAACGATTGAGGGGACAAGCCAGGACAAGGACAAAAAGCTTCGCTTATTCCATTCCGATCGAAACAACAGCGCCACGCAGCAATTAAGTAAGGTCGAATTTAAAATACGCAGCGGACTATAATTTGTTAATCCATTTAGGTCACAGCAATTAAGTAAAGTCGAATTTAAATCATGCAGTAATTTATGAAAAACAAGACCCATATCGCTGTAGCGCTGCTGTTAATAATATCCTTTTCAGCACAGGCACAACTGCAGATCAACAAGAATATATCGGTACCCAATCTTGTACAAAACGTATTAATTGGCAGCGGAGTAACGGTATCCAACGTAACTTACTCGGGCAGTCCCGATGCTTTTGGAAAGTTCACAAACGGGAATGCCACCAGCATGAACATAAGTTCAGGGCTAATCATGTCGACAGGAGATGTGAGTGATGCCCCGGGGCCGAACAGCTCAGGCAGCATCACCACCAACAACGGCACCGGCAGCGACCCTCAGCTGGCAGCGCTGATACCAGGATACACAGTGAACGACGCGGCGGTGATCGAATTCGACTTTGTGCCCATTGGTGATACCCTGAAGTTCCGCTATGTGTTTGGCTCTGATGAATATCCTGAGTTTGTCAATTCCAGCTTTAATGATGTCTTTGGCTTTTTTGTCAGCGGTCCCAATCCGGGCGGAGGCCAGTACAACAACTACAATATCGCCCGCATTCCGGGCACTACCCTTCCTGTCACCATCGACAATGTCAACAATGGTACCACCAACAACGGCCCATGCATGAACTGCCAGTACTATTATGACAATATGAATGGCGTCACCATAGAGTATGACGGGCACACGACCATCCTTACCGCCCAAATCGTTGTCACACCCTGCATGAATTATCACTTTAAGATTGCCATTGGCGATGCCGGTGACAGCAGCTTCGACTCCGCTGTTTTTATTGAAGAAGGCAGCTTTGCCACCGATGCCGTAGAGATCATCACCGACTACACCGTTCCGGGTGCCGGTAACGAAGCCATCGAAGGCTGTAATGACATTATCATCCAGGCAAAGCTCAACAAGATCAAGCCTCAGCCGTATGTAGTGCATATTGACACCATGTATGGCACAGCCACCAATGGCGTTGACTTTCCCCTGATCCCCGACAGCATCGTCATCCAGCCGGCTCATCTGACCGGTGAAATCGTCATCTCCCCTATTGCCGACCAGATTCCGGAAGGTACCGAATATTTCAACCTGGTAATTCAAACCTCTGTATGTTATGTCGATACCATCACTGTTCCGATACTGGACTATACCCCCATCCAACTGACCTCCTCGCCCGATACGCTGATATGTCAGGACTCGGCAATGCTAAATGTAAGCCCGCAGTATGGAAATCCGCCCTACTCCTATTCGTGGTCGCCGATGGGATCGCTGAATAATGCCACCGTACCCAACCCCATCGCATCACCGGCTTCGTCGACGACATACCTGGTAACTGTCATTGATACTACCGGCTGCCCGCCGGTTACCGACACCATTGATGTCACTGTTAGTCCAAAACCCAATGTCTCCTTTTTGCCTCAGCCAACGGATGGCTGTGAGCCGCTTCAGGTTCAGTTTGACGACATGAGCTCCAGCGCTACGGTAGACTGGCAATGGCATTTTGGCGACGGAAACAGCAGCACAGCACAATCACCAACACATACATATGATGCCGGAACCTATGATGTGAAGCTTATCGTTACTACCAACGACGGGTGCTCGGACAGCCTGGAACTAAACAATATTATTGAATCCTACCCCCAACCGGTAGCCGATTTTAGTGCCAACCCGCCCATCGTCTCTATCGATAATCCAACCATAGATTTTATCGACAACTCCACCAACGGCACCTTCTGGTTCTGGGACTTTGGCGAACCCGGAAATGCCGATACCTCCAATCAAACAAATCCAACATACACCTATTATCAGGACGGACAGTATACCGTTATGATGATTACCTATACCGACAAAGGTTGCGCCGATACCGCTTATCATGATGTGGATGTGATTGTGGATAAAATCAAAATCCCCAATGTCATCACCCCTAACGGCGACGGGCATAATGATGTGTTTCGCATTGAGAATATTACCCGCATGAGGAGTTCAAAACTGGTAATCTATAACCGCTGGGGTAAAAAGATTTACATCAGCGAAAACTACCAAAACGACTGGGATGGCGATAATTATGCTGACGGTACCTACTATTTCGTTTTGGAATATGAAACCCTGCTGGAAAAAAGATCTGTTAGCGGCGTCTTAACCATACTGAGAGATTGATCTCAAAGCATCTGCGTTTTCGAATTCTACACTAAAGTCTTTGTAAAAGACATGTCGATCATTACTATGTCATATTGTCTTGATGTTGCTTTTACCTGCTGACATAATGTCATTCTTTTGCGTTGCTACATTACTGACTGAACTCCAATATATTAATCAGCTATATCGATCATAATTGCATCAACTGGCATATGATTTGTCCATAGATAAGCAAAAGGATTTATCCGAAAAAACATATGTTGAACAAAAAAAATAAGGAGGATTAATTATGACACTCATGAAAATGTCTGACCGGAATTTTCCAACAATTCCATCGCTTTTTGACCGGCTATTCAATGATGAGTTGATGGATTGGAATTTAGGCAATTTTGCATCAAAGAACTCTAATCTTCCGGCGGTGAATGTTAAGGAAGATGAGGATGCATTCAACATCGAAGTTGCGGCACCAGGATTACAAAAGAAGGATTTCAAGGTTAATCTGGAGAATGATCGTTTGACCATTTCGTCTGAAAAGAAAGAGGAGAACAAAGACAAAGACAGGGACGACAATTTCACCAGACGCGAATTCAGCTATCAATCATTCCAGCGTTCCTTTCAGCTTCCTGAAAACCTGGTAGACGCTGACAAAATCAAAGCCAGTTACAAGGACGGCATTTTGAATGTCCACATTCCCAAGCGTGAAGAAGCCCGTCCGAAACCGGCCAAAGAGATTAAGATATCATAAAAGAGCTGGCACAGGCCGATAACACATCGGCATAAACAAAAGCCTTTGTCCAAAATAGCGGCAAGGGCTTTTCTTTTTGACTGGCAATAGCAGCTATAAGACCTTAAATTTTTTCAACAGCTTTTCAAGCTCATCCCTCATAATGGGTTTCTCGATATAATCATCAGCACCGGCCAGGAAGCTATCCTCCTTATTTTCTTTACTGGTATAGGCTGTTTGGATGATAATTGGCATAGAAGGGTCATTTTCTTTAATTATTCGTGTTGCCTCAATACCATTCATTTTGGGCATGTTGATATCCATAAGAATAAGATCAGGGTTTTCGCTTTTCGTCATCTTGATTGCCTCAACACCATTCTCGGCCCGGATTACATCACAATGAAGGTTTTCCAGAATTTTCTTTAGCAACATAAAATTCACCATAACATCTTCCACAACAAGAATAAGCTTTTTGTCTGCCTTATCAGACTGCTGTTTTTGCTGTTGTTTTTCTACCGAGACAACACCGGCATACTTTTCTTTTTTTCCAGCCTGTTTTTGCTCGTGATGCGGTATAGCAACATAAAAGACACTACCCACACCCAGTTCTGACTCGACCCAGATGCGACCATGATGATGCTGAATAAACTCCCGGCTAATCAGCAGGCCCAGCCCGGTTCCTTTTTCCTGATTGGTGCCCAGCCGCTTATAATCTGAGCCGGGAGAAAACAAACGCCCCGCTATTTCATTAGTCATCCCGGTTCCATGATCTTTTACTTCAATCACTACATCCTGTTTTTTTACTGTGGCACTAAACTCTATTGACGATTCCGGATAGCTGTATTTGATGGCATTGGAAAGCAAATTCCGCAACACCGTTTGTATTTTATTTTTGTCGCCATAAATCTGCAGTCCGGGATCAATATCATTATTGAGCACTATTTTTTTCAGATGAGCATTATTTTCCTGAAGGGAAAACACATTCTGCACGACAAGATGGAGGTTAATCCATTCTTCGTGATGTTCGGATGTTCCCAACTGCGATCGTGTCCAGAGCAACAGATTCTCCAGCAAAGCATAGCCTTCCTGTGAAGTATCATAAAGATTTTTATAAATTTCCTTCAAATCATCTTCCTCATCAATAAGGTCTTGCTCCAGCAATGACGACAAGCCTATCAAGGAATTAAACGGCGACTTCAAGTCGTGGGCAATAATAGAAAAGAACTTATTTTTAGTATCCAGATCATTTTTAAGCTTTTCTTCTTTGTTTTTGCGGTCGATAGCCATGGAAATTTGCTCCGACAAAAACTCCAGCATGCTCTGATCCTGTCTGCTCAAGGCATTTTCATTTTCATAATCCTGAACGACCAGAACCCCGATCACGTTACCATTAACAATCATAGGGACACCAAGCCAAACTTTAGCCATGGCGCCTTTTACTTCGATCTCATTGCGCTTGATCAGATAATCGATATCATTGGGCTGCAAAAAATAAGAACGCTTATTATGGGCCACCAGGCCGGAAATTGTGCCTTCGGCATTGAATGAGCTAAAGGCATCATAGTCATCAGTCATTAAAGGGAGCGTAAACATATCGCGGCTTTCGTCGTACAAAGCCACGATAAAATTATCCACTTTCAAGATAGATGACAAATGATTTTGCGTTTCTTTCAGCAGACAGGTCAGGGGCTCATCTTTATGGAGTGTCTGTGATATTTTGTACACAACCTCCTGTATGCGAAGATTCTTAACACTATGGGTGATATCCTGAATATTCCACAGGACCATGGGAGAGCCGTCGGGAGCAAGGTTTTCAATAGCCTTTCCATTGACACGTAAAAAAATTCGCTGACCGCCCGAAGTATAAAAGCTGACCTCAATATTCCGGAGAATTTCACCATCCAGAGCAGCATGTAGTATATCCTTCAGATTATCATTTTCCGCTTCATGACCCAACAATTTCTCTAATGATTGCTCAAGCAGATCATCTGGATAATATCCAAATATTTTACTTGCCCGGTAGTTGATTTTATGAATTATATAATTTTCATCAACCAACATAATCCCTGTCAAGCTATTTTCGAAAATTTCCTGTAATTCAAGCAAGGTTCGCTCTTGTCGCTTTATGTATTCTTTGACTTCCTTTTGCAGGATATCAAAGCTTATATCTTCAATATCTCCACGGATAATTTTTTGAATAACAGGCTCATTCATATAATTCGCTTAACTGAAGTTTAGAACTTAAAAAATTTATACTCTTTTGAATTTGCTAAAATACAACTTTCTCCGCAAAAATTTCAAATAAGTGCCAAATGAATTTATATATTCAACATCTGTTAAACAATTAAAAACAGGCGAACACTTACAATATCAGCCAATTTCAATTATGAGGCCGGCCTAAAGAAAAGCCTTCAAGCCACTGATTTTAAACGTTTTTTTCCTAAAGGGCGAACGCAAAACATCAGCAGTTTGAAAAAGTCCCCTTCAGGGGATTTAATGGTCTTAAGGCATTTTAGACTGCACTCACCACTGTTAATCTACGGCTTTGTCTCTGGTTATTGCTCTGGGGTTCAACTCTCCGGAATCGGGTGTCATAAATTCCCGTATCAGGTTCACCCGTTTAAAATCACGGTATTGATAAATATTGACTGAGCTATTTTGCCAGGCATTGTCTTTCCATTGTCGGAATTGAAAATCATTATGCATTGTAAAAACCTTCTGATAGTGCATACATTGCGGGAAATTTATCCCGTAGTTGTACAAAGCACTCAAGAAAAAGTAACCAACATCAAAGCCAACAAAAGCTTTAGGATGAGGCCAGGTATGATATTTAGTGCTAAACTTTTTAACAAAAGCTTTTACGCGTATATCGTCATAGTTAATCAAGTAGTTGTTAAAGCTCATATAACCCAGGTTATTCAGATACTCACTTTCTAAACTTTGATACGATTCCCATTGATCGGAAGCTAAAAGGCTTAGATCATAATCTTTCCTCAGGCCGTTTAAGCGAGTAATCAGGCGATTAACAGTAACCTCACCTTTCAGGGTGCATATCAAGAAATTGGCTTTTTCAGAAGACAATGAGGATTTAAGGCCAGAATAGCCTTGTGCGCGATAGTCAATAACCGTCCAGGGATAAATAGAATCCTTAAGACCCATTTTTTTGGCCAGCCGCGGCAATATATTCTCTTCGATCATGGATTTCTCCTGGGCCGATCCATACACAAAGATCAGATTCTTTAAGCGGTGTTCTTTATAGATGTGATTCACAACCCGGTCGAGCTGATAATGCATAGGCGTAAAAAGTTTGATCAGGTGTTTATTTCCCTTCACCACATCCAGGTCATAAGTAGGTGCAACAACCTTAACATTCGATTTAGCAGCCTGATCCACCACTAATTTCAGGGCATCAGAGTGAAAGGGGCCAAAGACCAGATCAAATTGGTCAAGGTCGGTCTTCTGCAGTATCCTTTTGACTTCTTCAGGATCATTTTTGGTATCAAAGATTTTAATATGCGCATGAAAGCCTGCTTTTTTTAATGAGTCGACAGCCATCAAAAAGCCTTCATAAAACTGAATATATTCAAAGGATTTAAAATGCGTCTCAGGCCATCCGTTTTCTTTGTAATCATCAGGTTTAATCACATACCGGTTATCAAAATAAAACGGCATCATTAAAGCGATGGTGTATGACCGGTAAATGGTAGAGCTATCGCAGGTTCTGATCAATGTATCCTCTTTGGGAACAAAAGGCAGGGAGTCCATTATTTGCTTTTCAGGGATAAAAAGGGCAGGTATTTCTTGTTGTTTCTGATCGACAGGAATACGAATTTTTTGCCCGGCCTTTAATCCATCGCTCAAAGAGGGGTTGACAGCCATTAGATCATCTATCGCGATAGAATATTGCATAGACAAACTGTAAAGCGTCTCTCCTTCTTTGACTACATGCGTTAAGAAATTCTCTTGTCCGGGCTGTTTCTGTTCATCCACCGGAATTTCATCAATTTCTTTTTCTTCTTTTGCTACAGGCAGCTTAATAATCTGTCCGGCTTTCAGCCCATCAGCAAGCTCCGGGTTCAACCGGATAATCCGTTCGACAGAAAGGTTATGATTAACGGCTATGCGATAGAGAGTTTCGCCTTTTTTAACCGTATAATTTTTCAAGCTGTCCTCTCCGTTATCAGCAGTTTGGGGATATGATTGCGCTGGCGGCTGAACGGATGTCCTGATTTTGATTTTTTGGCCTTTTTCCAGGATATCCACCAGATTTGCATTTAACTCTTTGAGCTCTTCGACCGAGGTTTTATATTTTCGTGCCAGGCTGTAAAGCGTTTCATTTTCCCTCACGGTATGAGTAATAATCTTTTTTTCGCCATTATTCACCGGCTCTTGTGTCATACTGGCATCGGATTCTTCGGGATCTGCATCTTGTTCGTCGCGCTGCAGCTTTTGCTCCACTGCCGACACCGGGATTTTCAGCATCAGGCCGGGTTCTATCGTACCTTTTGCATCCGGATTATGCTGATAAATCAAATCTGGTTTCACGCCATAAGCTTTAGCCACAGAATAGACTGTATGGCCGGGTTTTATCTCATGGATATAATACTTTCGGCCATCGATTTGTTCGATGACATGGGATCGTTTTATTGGCTTTTCTTCCTGAGCCTGCGCAGGTGAAAACAGCAGCAGCAGCAAGAGGATCACAACAAAAGACAATCTATTCCCATTCAATGGTAGCGGGTGGTTTTGAGCTAATATCATAGACAACACGGTTTACTCCTTTTACTTTATTGATAATATCACTGGAAATACGTGAGAGAAATTCATAGGGAAGATGCATCCAGTCAGCAGTCATTCCATCGGTAGAAGTGACAGCTCTCAGGGCCACAACACTTTCATAGGTTCTTTCATCACCCATCACCCCTACCGACTGCACCGGCAGCAGTATTGCGCCGGCCTGCCAAACATCATGATAAAGGTTCCAGGATTTCAGTCCCTGGATAAATAATGCATCGACTTCCTGCAGTATAGCCACCTTTTGTGGAGTGATCGCACCGGGGATACGGATTGCCAGACCCGGGCCTGGAAAGGGATGACGCCCCATAATGGACTCTTTGATTCCAAGGGTACGCCCTACTTTGCGAACTTCATCCTTAAACAACGACTTTAGCGGCTCTATAACCTTAAGGTGCATGGCTTCGGGCAAGCCTCCGACATTATGGTGCGACTTAATGGTTGCTGACGGCCCTTTTACCGAGACCGATTCGATCACGTCAGGATATATGGTTCCCTGCGCCAGCCATTTGACATTCTGTATGGCATGGGCTTCCTCATCAAAAACCTCGATAAAGGTCTTGCCTATTGCTTTACGCTTTAGCTCCGGATCCGTAACCTCCTGCAAGGCTTCATAAAAACGTGCCTTAGCATCAACCCCTTTCACGTTCAAACCCATATCCAAATAACTCTCCAACACCTCTTCAAACTCATTTTTTCGCAATAAGCCATTATCGACAAAAATACAGTATAGATTACTGCCTATGGCCTGGTGCAACAGCATAGCAGCTACAGAGGAGTCGACACCTCCGGATAATCCCAACACCACTTTTTCATCTTTGATTTCATCTTTTAGTATCTCGATGGTGTCTTCAGCAAAAGATACCGGAGTCCACGACTGAGAAGCACCACAAATGTCCACGACAAAATTGTACAGCAATGTCTTTCCTTCCAGCGAATGATAAACCTCGGGATGAAACTGAATACCAAAGGTTTGCTCGTCTGCTATTTCAAAACCAGCCACCTCTACATCCGGAGTACTGGCAATAATCTGAAAAGTATCCGGCAGTTGATCAATGGTATCCCCATGGGACATCCACACCTGGCTGTTTTTACTGATTCCTTTAAGCAAAGGATGTTCTGCCTGAAAATCACTCAGATTGGCCCGACCATATTCCCGAACTTGTGAGGCCATCACATGACCGCCATTATGCTGCGCCAAATACTGGGCTCCATAACATACAGCCAAAATGGGATAGCGTTTCCTTAAGCTTTCTATATCCACCCGCGGAGCCTCCTGGTCCCTAACCGAAAAAGGACTACCCGAAAGTATAATGCCCTTAACAGAGGCATCCATCGGTGGAATCTTATTGTAGGGATGTATCTCGCAATATACGTTCAGCTCCCTTACACGCCTGGCTATCAACTGCGTGTACTGTGAGCCAAAATCTAAAATGATAATTGTTTCTTCCATCTTGCAAATATAACCAAATGAACTTTATCTTGATTTCTTTTATTGTATTGAAAACGTTGTTGTGTATACAGTAGTATTTTGTTTTTCATCCGAAACCACCAGCCGCAGCTTGTGTTTGCCTGCCTGAAGGTCGCCCTGCATTTGATGACGCAACAATTTTTGGTTGGGATAATATTCAAAAAGCACCCATTTCCCATCAATTTCACCTCGATAATACTGCACACCAGATAAATCATCAGTAATGCGGAAACGGATTTCATCCTGAGCATTAAGCACAGCCCCATTGGCAATGTTGAGTGGTCTTACTTTAGGTCTGACAGTATCAGCCATCACCACATAGGATCCCAGCGCACGGCTTGTGGTCACAATCATGCCATTTTTCCAGTATCCGCCATGGTCGTGCAAATCACCATCCTTATCTTTACGTGCCAGCAGGAGTTTATTTTTAATCCCATTGTGCACAAGACGTTCGACTTTCACAGCTATAGCGGCATTTTTATGCAAAGGGGTTCGCTCATTGTGAAAATGATGAATTTGGGAATATCCGTCATCAGGCATGCTTTCGACCGTATACCGAAAGTCAAGCGTATCGTATAAGGCTCCTGCCGGTATCGTTATGCTTGCATCCTGATTCCGAAAGACATTTTGTTGATCGTGGTGCATTAGCACGCCTTTTAATTTGTGCTGAGCACGAACTGCTTCAACACCTTTCAGCTTAAAGCTGACATCGGAAATATTTCCGGCGATATCGGCCACTTCAATACGGATGGTTTTTGTTTCTCCTGACTGGAGTTCTATCAGGCCCCTGTTTTTTACGGCCAGCATACTCAGTTTATTTCCGGGTCTTTGATAGCTTTGATAATAACGCTGTTTTTTGCTTTTGTATGATGCATAGTCGATCATAGCATTCATATACCTGGATTCAGCAAAACTAAAGCGATCAGCTTTAAACTCCCAGAACAAGTCTCCGTCAGCATACATGCTAACACGGTAAGGACCATTCCGTTTCACCGATCCATTCAACTGATCAATCGTTTGCACTCCAAAAGCTAATTTCCCTGATACCTCTGTGGAATTCATATCTATCGTATTTCCCTGTCCGCGCTGGTAAAGAGAAAAACTTTTACCATTGCGCTTGCCATCAACAATGGCATCAGGGCCGACAGGATAAAGCCTGATACGCTGGATAAGCGGAAATATTTCATCCCTGAGCCTGTAATTATACTGCAACACATTGGTCGGTTTTTGCGACAGCGCATCGCGGATCTCAAAATGCAAATGCGGCCCGCCAGAGGATCCGGTATTTCCCGTATAACCGATCACATCGCCCTTGTTTACTTTATACTGATTGCGTGACAAATACTGATCAACATTAAAGGATTGTTTGGCATATTGTCGTTTTCTTACAACACTGGCAATGGGTTCTTCGAATTTTTCAAGATGTGCATACACCGAAGTATACCCGGAAGGATGGGTAAGATAAATGGCATGGCCAAAGCCATATGCGCGCACCTTAACTCTGGAAACCCACCCATCAGCTATAGCATACACCGGATGACCGGTAGTTTGTTGTGTCCGGATATCGATACCCGAATGAAAGTGATTACTTCTTAGCTCCGCAAAAGTGCCGGAAAGATAAATATCAAAACCAACAGGATTTCCAAATTCCGGTGTCTGACTACTTAAGTGCAGGCTAAAAAAGCTTAGCAAAAAAACTACTGTCCAATATTTTATCATAATACAGCGATTAAACAACAAAAATCCAAAAAATAAATATACAAAAAAGATACCGGAACAAAAGTTTATTCACAAAATACGTTTAAAAACTTTGGTGCAGTCTAAAAAGCCTTAAGGCCCCTAAATCCACTGAAGGGGGCTTTTTCAAACTTCTATAGTGCAAAAGACCTTTCCGTGCTGATGAAGTAAGGAATTACAAAAAGAAATTCCGGAAAGCCGTTATCTTTGCAGTCAAAATAAACCACAATACAATGAACAAGATCCATTATATACAGCCAAAAAAATTAAGTTATGAGCGTATCGCCAGTTTGCTCAATGAAGACTATGATCTGGCCTTATCAGAAGAATCAAGGCAATTAATCAAAAAGTGCCGCACCTATCTTGAAGAAAAGATGAGCAAAAGCACAGCCCCGGTTTATGGGGTAAATACGGGCTTTGGTTCGTTATGTGATGTAAGCATTTCGGATGATCAGCTGGAGCAGCTGCAGGAGAACCTGGTACGCTCGCATGCATGTGGTTCAGGAGAGCCTGCGCCCCGCATTATTGTAAAGCTGATGTTGTTATTAAAGATTCACGCCCTCTCCTATGGCAATTCAGGAGTACAATTAAGCACGGTAGAGCAGTTGATCGCACTCTACAATCACAACATTTTACCGGTAGTATATCAGCTGGGCTCACTGGGTGCAAGTGGCGATCTGGCTCCCTTAGCCCATCTTAGCCTGCCATTGCTGGGTGAAGGCGAAGTCTATTATCAGGGCGAGGTACAGCCTACAAAAGATGTGTATAAAGCCTTAGGCTTGCAACCCATAAAGCTCAAGTCGAAAGAAGGGCTGGCATTACTCAATGGCACACAATTCATGAGCGCTTTTGGAGTGTATATCACGCTACGTATTTTTAAAATCTCGAAGCTTGCTGATGTCACTGGCGCTATCTCGCTGGATGCTTTTGACGGGCGCATTGAGCCTTTTCATGAAAGCATACAAAGCATTCGGCCTCATCCCGGGCAGATCAGAACAGCGAAAAGGATACGCAATCTGCTTGAAGGCAGCGAAATCATTAAACGCACCAAGCATCATGTGCAGGATCCCTATTCCTTCCGCACAATTCCGCAGGTGCACGGCGCCAGCAAAGATGCCATCAATTACGCTGCTAATGTGATCCGCACCGAAATAAATGCTGTGACTGATAATCCGACGATCTTTCCTGATGAGGACCTGATTATTTCCGCAGGGAATTTCCACGGACAGCCACTGGCACTGGCGCTGGACAATATGGCTATTGCCATGGCCGAGTTGGGTAATATTGCTGAACGCAGAACCTACCAGCTCTTATCGGGCGAGCGCGGATTACCCGCATTTTTGGTTGCCAAACCAGGGCTCAACAGTGGTTTTATGATCCCTCAATATACGGCTGCTTCTATTGTAAGTCAAAACAAACAACTGGCAACCCCTGCCTCTGTTGACTCCATTGAATCCTCACAGGGACAGGAAGACCATGTGAGTATGGGTGCCAATGCTGCGACCAAAGCCTTTAAAATACTGGAAAACCTGGAGAAAATCATAGCTATTGAGCTATTTAATGCCGCTCAGGCATTGGAATTTCGCCGCCCGCTGAAATCCAGTCCGTTTGTCGAAGAATTTGTAGAAAAATATCGCCGCTACGTACCGTTTATTGATCACGATCAGGTGATGTATGAACACATTAGAAATTCAGTAAAATTCCTTCAGGAAGTGGAACTCGACATACCGGATGAGGGCATTTTTAAATACCCTTTTAAGCATGACTTAAAGCCCCTGATGCTTTAATTTGA
>JBNJHE010000074.1:0-13329 GCA_051748205.1 Bacteroidota bacterium
TCTCTCTCTCGCTACTATATACCCTTCAAGTTACTGATTGTCATTGGAATGCGGTTTTTTCGAACCCTAAATTTGAACCACAAACCGCTATTTTCCATTTTTAAAAAATTCCCATTTTTTAAATGTACAAATTAGCAAAACTTGATGATCGAGGCGGAAGCCTTGAGCACCGTTGGAGGGTGTGTTATTACTTCAAGGATCCTAACACAAATAAATATGTTAGATTCCAAAAATGGATTTCTTATTGACCCCTTACATACTGTTGCAATTTTTCAATAAGCATTTCTTTGGATACGGGTTTAAAGATATAATCATCACAGCCGGCAAGCAGAGCCTCATTTACAAATCTTTTAGAAGTAAAGGCACTTTGAGCAATAATTTTCACAGCCGGATTGATTTCTTTTATTGTTTTAGTCACTTCATACCCATTCATACCAGGCATTTTAATATCCATAAAAATCACATCAATGTTTTTATGTTTTCTACATAGGTTAACTGCATCCCAACCCGAGCTCACCCCAATAAAATTATTGACTTCCTTTTTTAAGACCAGCTCCAGATAATACAGTGAATATTGCTCATCATCAACAGCCATAACATTAAGATTAGATAGGTCGATATTGGACTTTTTCACTTCAGCTGTTTTAGTATCGGGTTTTTGCAAGGGCAGCTGAATAACAAATTCCGCTCCCTTCCCTGGTTCAGAATTCACCCAGATATTGCCTCCCATGATTTCAACCAGGGCCTTAGTAATGGAGAGTCCAATGCCGCTGCCTTCGTGCGGACGGGTCATACTCAAGTCTGCCTGAACAAAGCGTTCAAAGATAGCTTCCTGTCTGTCTTTAGCTATGCCTATTCCTGTATCTCTAACAAAAAACTCCAGATACTGCTCCTTTTTATCGTAGCCAAACTCTATCTTGCCTTCTGCTGTGAACTTAAGGGCATTTTGCAGCAAATTACTCAAAACCGATTGCAGTTTTTCTATATCCACCATAATCCACAAAGCGTTTTGCTTAACAGCTTTAACAAGTATTAGCTCAAGGCCTTTCTCTTCGGCCTGAGGAGTAAAGAAATCCTTCAAATCATCCAGCTTTTCATGGATATCAGTATTGTATTCATTAAGAGTAACTTGTTTGGTTTCTATTTTTGATATTTCCATTAAATTATTCAGGGTATCCAGCATACGGAACCCACTTTTTTGAATAATTCTAAGATAATCCATTTGTTCTTTAGCTGTCGTTTCAGTATCAGTTAAGAGATTGGAGAAACCAAGAATTCCATTCATAGGCGTTCGTATTTCATGACTCACATTAGCCAAAAAGACAGATTTCAAACGGTCACTTTCTTCCGCCTTCTCTTTCATTTGTATCAGCTCTTTTTCAACATCCTGCCGTATCCTGAGATTGACAAGCATCTGAGCAAACACCTTCAACAACATCTGTTCTTTTTGGGTGTATTGATAATGATGAAAAACCGAATCAAAACCAACAAAGCCCAGACAATAATCATTATGCATCATAGGGATCGTCAACAAACTTTTAATACTTTGCGATGACAAAATATCTTTGATAGCCCCGGGATTCATCGTCCTTACATCAGGGATAAAAATAGAGCGACCGGCAAAATGCTCCGTTGTCCAGTCTTTTATTATGTCTATAGGTATGTGCTGTAGATTATCGATTTGAGACTGTACCTGATTCCTGCACCATTCATAGGTGTTGCTTGTTTCCATCGCTTCAAAGTCGTAATCAAAAACATAGACTCTATCGACCTGTACAAATTCACCCAGGCGAGCCAAAGAATTTTCAATGGCAGCATCAACATCTTGCAATGGTATATTAATAAACTGTGAGGATAGCTCCACAAGCAGTTCACGCATGCGAAATTCATTTTTAAGTTTTTGCTGCACGTTGCATTGTTCGGTTTCATCAACAGTAAAGCCAACAATCTCAACAACCTGATTCGTTTCATCCTGGTAATAAGGTTTAATCGAAACCTTTATATTATAGTCGTACACTTTTGTGTCAAAACTAACACTATAACCCTGAAAAGCTTGCTCGAAATATTGCAGTTCTTTTTTAAACTTAACGGGGTCCAGAAAATGCTCAAGAGGAATTCCTAAAGCCTCCTTTGACCTCACTTTAAACTTTTCAGCTAATAATCCTTCGCTAAAGGATAACACAATTTTCCCTTTAGCATTTTTCGTACACCGAAATACATGAGCAGGCAAATCCTCAAACATTTTTTCATAATCCTGATTTAATTCCCTGTGCACCTGCTCCTGCCGGTATCTTTCCGAATAGTCTTCAACCACTGAAATCATCCCATCAAAATGACCATCAGCATCAAATAGCGGAGTAGCCTGAATATTCAAATACTTACGTGTTCCCTTATATTCAATGGCATGTTTAATATCGTATACCGGCTGCTGTTTTTTTCTGACCAAATTATAAGGCAACTGGTCTTCCGGCAGAGCATATCCCTGATAATCTGTGATTTTCCAGGCTAAATCATTATAGGTCCGGCTAAGAATCTCTGAATGCTCCAGGCAAAAAAGCATTCTGGCTTGCTTGTTTGCATAAATAATATTGCCTTTACGATCTAAATGAGTAATACTAACCGGCAAAATATCTGCCAGTCTGGCCAACAACTGCTGCTGAGCAATAAAGGAACTCTCAAACTGCTCCTTATGCCTTTTTGTCTGCAAGTTATAAATAGCAAAAGACAAGTCCTCAGCCAATTCCGAAAAAAGTTCTTTTTCCTCGTCATTATCAAGAAAAGCCACATGGATACTTACAATCATAAAGCCATATACGACCTGATTCCTGCTAAGTCGTGTAACCATAACAGCCCTGGTGTGGTATAGCTTTCCAAACGGACAATTTGGACATGTTTTTTCTGGTGAATAAACAATATGAATATCATCACTATGGCGGACATTATCCACACATTCCGGAATTATCCCCTGGGCAGGAAGATTATCATTGGGAACAGTATCATCAAAGGAAACGGCAAAATCAATGGCTTTGCTGGCATCTCCGGGGTCCGTTAACACAATATATGCACTATAGTAGCCCTGCTGTTCCGTTAATATACTACTAACCTGTTCTATCAGCAACCTGACATTATTCTCTTTTTTAATTTGCTTATTAACCTGTCGTAGGGTTTTATAAACGCGGGTAAGATGCGTCAGCTTTTCTGTAAGAGAAGGATTCAAAGATGGTGTAAATAATTTTCCCATACCATTTTATCTGTAAAAAACAATCAAAGTTAAGACTGCAAAAATGCAATTACTACTTTTTCGCATTAATTTTGTTATCAGTACTCTAATTTTAATTTAAACTAAATTCAAATAACGTTATATATGCCTAATTATTCAAAACTACACAAAAACAATAAAGAAGTAAAGCAAAAACACAAAAAGAACTAACAGCTTATCCCATTATGGGAATTTCGATTTTCACTGTTGTTCCATGTCCTGGTTTTGATTTAATCTTCAATGAGCCATTCATTAATCGAATCAATTCCCGCACAATTGAAAGGCCCAGTCCTAAACCATTTTTTTCAAAAGCTTGATACTTTTCCTCTGACACAAAAGGCTCTTCGGGATGATTTCGGACATTAAACCCCTGCCCCTGATCCGAGACAACAAAAAGATAATTACTTTCCGTTTGAATAAAACAGACAGTTACAGCAGAATACTGGCTATGCTCAATACTATTTTCCAGAAGATGGCTTAAAATTTTTGTCAGGGCACTTTGGTCACTATGAATCACATGATTAAAATGTTTTTCGGGCAATATCAACTCCACCTGATTTTGTTGTGCTTGCTCCATTAATTGTTGATGATTTAGGATCTCCAAAAAAACATCACCCAAAGTAAAACGACTATACAACATCTGAAAACTCCCGGCCTGTAAGCTGGACGCATCAACTAGCTCAGTTAGTACATCCAATAGTCTTAAGGCTGATACTTTAATTGTTTCTGACATAGAAATAATGGAAGAGTTACGGCATTCCTTGATAATTAAGTCAGAAAAGCCAACGATCCCATTAATTGGGGTACGGAACTCATGAGAAAGACTATCTAAAAGATTGGTAGTAAATAGCTTGTATTGCTTACGTTGTTTCTGCAAAAGCTGATAATTACGAATCATTCTATTTTGATAATGAAAATCATCAAGAAAGAAATCAATACTTTTTCCGGCAGTATATACTGTAAACCTTAGTGTGTGCTGCGAAGTTCTCAAAACAGTGGCAAAGGCATTATTTTCTTTCATTGCCAGCAATAACAATTCGTGAACCTTTGTCTGCAGCTCCTGTATTTCATTAATGGAGCTAGTCCCCTCTTGCTGCCGATAATGAAGAGGCTCAAATACAAAACCTTTCTTCACTATATCCTGATTTACACTCCATTTTCCCTGCTGCAATATCGATTCCATAACGCTATCTTATTTATTTTATATAAATGAAGTCTATTTAAGAAAAACATTTTAGCCACAGTATCCCAGTATACATGAGATTTTCCAATATTAGCAACAAGGCAGACATAATGAACAAACACTATTTGAATCTGGGTAAATTAATATAAAATGTTGATCCCTGCCCCATTTCTGAGGTCAGGTGAATAAAGCCCTGATGTTCCTGCACAATTTTTTTCACTGTAGCCAGGCCAATCCCTGTTCCTTCACCCACCTCAGAGGTAGTATAAAAAAGTTCAAAGATTTTGCCGAAGTCTTCTTTTCGGATACCTGTGCCGTTATCCTGAATCACAATTTGCGCCCAAAGACCTTCACGGGAACCATGATGATCATAAACAACACTCTGTGGTTTTAATGCTATACTAATTTCCGGATCGCGCTTACTGCCAACAGCCTTTTGAGCATTGGAAAACAAATTCAGGATAATCTGTTCAATTTTATAGATATCACCGTAAATTTCTCCGCTATCCTGAATATCCAGGTGCAATTTCACTTTGGCTTTAACCAGCGGTCGGACCATTTTAACAGCATTTTCTACAGCGGATCGCACGGCAAAATCTCGCATTTTCTCATCCGATTTGCGGCTAAAATTTAAAAGCGATGAAATTAGATCTTTTCCACGCTTTGCTGCATCGGCAATTATTTGGGTATACCCCAAAATGCGTTTACTTTCCTGATTCAATTCAATCAAATCGCGATACACCATAATAATCTGAAGGATATTATTAAATTCATGTGCCACACTTCCGGCCATGGTGCCAACAGCGGCCATTTTATCATTCACCTGTAGTTCTTTTTCCAGTTGCTTACGGTAAGTAATATCACTGATAATAATTACATAGTTTGAAATTTGATTCTTTTCTGCGAAAACAGGAGAGATCAACACATCAAATGCGCGCCGGAACTGAGAAGGCAAATGTATTTCAATAACATTATTCCAGGGTTCCCTCTTTTGTAATTTTGAACTAATCTCATTCACTGGCAATTCAGAAAGCCCGCATTTCAAAAATATATCAGTATGCTGTTGTATTACTTTATCTTTATCCATCTGCACCCAATCCAGCAAAACATCGTTCACATAATGAATTTTAAAACCGGAGTCAGTAATAAGTATACCATTTTTTGAAAAATCGAGTGCCTCCAGCAAAAGCTCCCCTTTTTTCTCCAGCTCCTGTCGCCGCATAATCTCATCCTGCAGCATTGTGTTAGTCGACTCCAGCACTTTCGTTCGTTCTCGTACCCGTTGATCCAGCACTTTATTCTGTTCATCGAGTTTATGTTGCACCTGCTCCCTGATTTTTGTATTGATAATCAGGTCTCCCAAAATTTGCAACACCATTGTATCAAAAAGTTCAAAATGCCGGATTTTTTTAACGCTGTCGAAGCCAATAAATCCCAATGCCTGGTCTTTATAAATTACAGGCAAGACAACAAGTGACTTTATATTCTGACTTTCAAGAATATTCTTTTCCTGTTCTGCTTCCGGCGGTAATGCCTGAACATCAGGTATGTCAATTTGCTGCTTGTTCCGGATGCGCTTATTCCACCAGGGAAACACTTCTGCAGGCAGATTTTTCAAATTCTCTTTCTCGGGAGAAATATTATCTGCTACCCATTCGTAGGTATTGCTCATCATCTGAAAATCGTCGTGATACTCAAAAACATATGCCCGGTCTGCCTGCATAAACTGACCGATACGCGATAAGGCCTCCTCTATATTTTTGGTTAAATCTGCCCAACTGGTTTTAACCAGGAGCGTAGACGTGTTTAACAGGGTCTCTTCCAGTTTTAAGTGTGTATCCTTTTGCTTTTGAAATTCATGTTCTGCTGTTTTATCATCAGCAATCAACATTATGCCATCGGTTTCTTCAGTATAGATTGGCGTGATACTAATTTCAACGAATAAGGTTTTACCCCACTTGGTTTTATAATATCGACTAAATGCAACAGATTCTTGTTTAACTAATGCCTCTTCGACCCTCCTTGTAATACCCTGTTCTACAAGATATTCATCTTGCAAAAGGTTAATTTTCTTTGTCCTGGAAACACTTGCGCTCCCCAGCATGCCAAGGAAATAATCATTGATGTATTGGATTTCTCCATCTGCCGATGCATATAAGATACCAATAGGTGCCTGCTCAATAAGGTTGGAATAGGTAGCCTGGGTTGTCAACAATTGATTTTCAATATGTTTTTTTTCAGTGATATCAAGCACAGAACCTTCATAGTATTGAAACCCATCGCTATTTTTCATCATCACTGCATTTTCGATCAAATGCTTCAGCTTGTTATTTTTTGTTTTCCAGCGAGCTTCCAAATTAACCACACGACCATGCTCTTTCATTTGCTTTTGAAATTGCGTATGCTTATCCTTATTGACATAAAAGTCGAAAGTATGGTAGGCTTTTATTTCTTCAAGGGTTTCCATTTCCAGTATCCTAAGCATAGCTGGATTTATCATTAAAATTTCGCCATTGACAGTGGTACGATATAAGCCAACCGGGGTTTGTTGAATAATATTTTGCAGTTCGCGGTCCTTTTCCGATACTTCCCGCGTTGTTTGGGCCACCTTTTTCTGTAGTTTACGGTTAAGACTTTCTATGTGCATCTGGTTATCAACATGATCAGTAATGTCATCCAGTGCCAGCACATTGTAATCCGAATCATTCACATAAAATAATGTAAGGTCAATCCACTGTTGATTATTCTTTCCTACCGCTCTTTTAAGGTGGACATTAGGATGATTGTCAGGAGTTGATTTCTCAATCATAAGGCTCACATCAGGCTTGTTACCATACTTATCCGTATATGCATTAAAGATATACTCTGCATCCTGACCAAGCAATTCACTTTCGGGTTGCTGAAGAATCTTTGCAAAAGCCTGATTAATTTCCTTCACATGATACCGCTCATCCAGGAAAGCAATTCCACGTTCTGCAACATTAAATACATCCTGAAATTTTTGTTCATTAACCTTTGCAGACATTTCTGCCTGTTGTAGCTGTGATAAATCCCAGCTCATCCCAATAATGGCAGATTTGCTTTTCCACTTTCCTGCCACAACTTTCGTCTCAACAGGAATATGTTCGCCCTCTTTGGTAATTAAAGGGACATAACAAGCAGTATTTTTCCCTTCCAACATTTCCCGAACGATACGCAAGGCCTCAGCACGATGTTCTTTAGGATGAACCTCTGAAACATCAGTTTGCATGAGTTCATGATATTGATAATGCAGGCGATCGAGCACTGTTGTGTTAACATGAATAATATTTCCCTGCATATCCAAAACCCACATAAATCCACCAATAGAATTAAACAGATTCTCCAGGTCTTCATAGTTTTTTCTTAACTCATCCTCGCGCTTTGCCAGGACAATAGATTCACCAATCTGATTAGACAACTTGGTCAAAAAGGTCCGGGTAACCTCAGGAATAGAAGCATAGTAGCGTGATGCTATGTTCAGGCTTCCGATTACTTCGCCACGATACAACAGTGGAAGTACGCCCATTGCCGTTATCTCTGTCATCGCTTCCGGATCAAAAAGAACCTGACTTAGCTCCTGTTTGTCTTTGTAACATGGCACACCTTCCAACACCAAACGGGCATTCTTTGAAGAGCGCTTGTAGCTTTGGGTTTGCTTAATCCAACGATCACTTAAATTACGATAAGCTTTTAGCCTTAGTTCATCTCCTTCAAACACATACAATCCACCTGTATCTATTCCTTCCAGGTTAATAACAGTATCAAGAAATACATTTAACATTTCTTCCAGCGAAGAAGTCCGCGACAAGGCCAAAGCCAAATCTCTTTCCAGGCGTGTAATATTTTGCTGTATTGTATCGTCAGTTACATCATCAACAAAAGCAAGGTTTATGCCCTTGCGGAGTTGAGATGCTTTGATTCGTACCACCTTCTTATTGTTTTTGAATGTTCGCACCCCAATGGTAAGCTGTGTCTTTTGTTGCTGCTTAAACGTTAAGAATTTGGCCAGGGCTTCATCAATATCCTCCTGATAATGAAAATCTTTAAAATTAATCTTCGGAGGGTTCCCGGGAAGTTCAAAAATTTGGCGAAAGGCTTTATTGAAAAATACTATGTCTCCTTTATCATCAAAAATGTACACCCCGTTGGGAGCTTCGTCAACAAAATTTTGCAGATGGTCTTCATTGATATCTAATCCTATAAAAGATTTTTCGTTCGTGGATTTACCTCCATGCTTTCCCTCATTCATTGCTATAGTGTATTTTGTACCATGATTTATCCAGTTTGCAAAAATATAAAACAAAGTGGCAAATTTTTAATAGGAAAATTTAATAGGAAAAAGGTAAGCGATAAAAATATGGATTAGATTTCCTGAATAGCACTCAGAAGCTCTCGCATAGAGAAAGGTTTTTGCAACGTTTTATCAACCCCAAGTTTTTGTGCCGTATCCAAATAATCAGCAGCATTAAAACGTCCACCACCTGAAATCGCTATAATTTTTGGATGATTCTTTTTACCTTCCACTTCCATGACAACCTCAAGACCGTCTTTTTCAGGCATCAAAATATCTGTTATCACCAGATCTATATCAGAAACCTCCTTAAGCTTCAAAAGACCATGAAAACCATTTCTTGCAACATACACCTCATACCCTTCTTTTTGTAAGTAATATGCGATTCCTTCATTCAATTCTATTTCATCATCAATCAGCAAGATTTTATGTATACCCATGTTGTTCATATCTTATAAATTGTCTTTGAACTAATATTAACGATCATTATTAAAAAACGATGCAAGGTTAAAAGTGAAAAGAAAGGGCCTCTTAGATCAAGGTATTTGAGGCGTGTAAATTACTTTTAACCCCCTTAATAGCATTACACAGCATGAATGATATATTGAATATATCGGATCAAGAGGCCCGCATCACTCTTATCAATATTTATTCCACAAGTGAGTAAAATTCTATTTTTTTTTGACAAACAATATAATAACAGCGTGTAACCACTAATTATAAGAAAGATAGATCAAGATTTTTTTTTACAAAAAACAAGAAGAATAAACAAAACACGTGGATAAAAACCAAGAACAATTGCGAATATCCGTTTTCGGATATCCGGTATCCGAAAAACACTATTGCTCGATATTGTATTTTTTGATTCTGCGGTCCAGTGCCTGCCATGATATTCCAAGCAATTGGGCTGCCCTGGCTTTATTCCTACCGGCATTTTTCAATGCCTGAATAATCAGGCTGTGCTCTACTTCGTGCAGGTTAAGCGTTTGCAACGACTCTGCATTATCAAAAGCCTTTACAGTATGCGCTTTTGACGAAATAAAAAGGTGCTGCAGTTGTTTTATAGAAACGCAATCATTTTCACTTACAATAACAGCATGCTCGGCAATATTTTTTAGTTCCCGGATATTTCCGGGAAAAGGATATTTGGCAATTGCGTGAAAAACATTATCATGAATTTTTAAGCCGGATTTATTCATCGAGTCAGCATATTGCTTTATAAAATGTCGAAACAAATCCGGAATATCTTCCCGACGTTCACGCAATGGAGGGAGATGAATACGAAAAACATTCAGTCGGTAAAAAAGGTCTTTCCTGAATTTACGTTGCCTCACCTCCTCATCAAGATCCTTATTTGTTGCTGCAATAATTCTAACATCAATAGGGAAAGCCTTATCACTACCGACGGGAGCCACCGTTTTTTCTTCAAGCAAACGCAGCAGCTTTGCCTGACCTTCAAATCCCATATCCCCAATTTCATCCAAAAAAACGGTTCCCTGGTCAGCCGCACGAAACACACCCTTTTTATCTGTTGTTGCTCCAGTAAATGCACCTTTGTTATGACCAAATAACTGACTTTCAAACAGGCTTTCCGTCAAGGCTGTCATATTAATTGGGTAAAAAATCTCTTCAGCCCTACGGCTAAGATTATGAATACCCCGTGCTACCAGCTCCTTTCCTGTTCCACTTTCTCCTGTAATTAGCACTGATGTAGCATCTGAGCTTGCTACCTGTTGCATTTGATGCAACACACGCTGTATCGCTTTGCTTGCTCCGATAATATTGACACCCGAAAGTTTATTTACTTCCTGTTTTGCCCACTCATAACGCTGCTGATAGTCTCTGGCTTGGCGCTTATACTCAATATACTTCCGTGTTTTAAGTATGGTCTCACGAATAACACGCATCTCAAAAGGTTTTTTGATATAATCAAAAGCCCCATAACGCATACAATGAATCACATCATCCATATCCCCATGACCAGAAATCATAATAAATTCAACATCCGGATGCTGAGACTTTGCTTTTTGCAAAATCTCAAGCCCATCAATCCCGGGCATCTTGATGTCAATCAAACAGATATCAGCAGGATCAGACTCAAAAACAGTCAGAAACTCTTTCGGATCAGTAAAACCATAACTAGCAAAGCCTTCTTTTTGTTGTAAATAATTAGACAGTCCAGCAGGTATCGATGGCTCGTCATCTAAAATATAAATGCGTAATGCCTCCATTGTATGATATTATATATTGGATCGTTACAAAGCTAATAAAATCATTGCAGAAGAAATGCAATTCGAAAAATAATCAACATTAATTTATGGTGATTTGGATTCATTGTCGGTGAGTAAAAATGAATGACAAAATAAACCGCCGATTAACACAAAACAAAGAAACAGAATAAGAAAATTTTATTTACTCTGTTATGATGTACTTGGTACTACTTCGTGTTCATGATACGAATCAATACCCACAAAACAAAAGAATTTTATGGAAGTGCTAGAATAACTTTAGTCCTACGGCATAAAAAAACAACAGTATGGCTTTATGTAAATTTCCCGAACAGACACTATTTAATTATTAAGATAAATAGCTATTTTCTCTAACAGCAGGTCTTTTCTCAGCGGCTTTGTAATTAAGTCGTTACAACCGACTTCGAGCACTTTATACTTTTCATCTTCCATCACATAAGCCGTTTGCGCAATAATAGGGATATCCTTTCTAAAGCTGCGAATTTCTTTGGTGGCATCATAACCATTTTTAACAGGCAAGCGTATATCCATTAATATCATATCAATATCATCATTCTCCTTAGCCATTTCCACAGCCTTTTGGCCATCCATAGCCCATAAAATTTCCGCACGTGTATGTCGCAAAATACGATCTATCAACATGTGATTTACTTTAATATCTTCAACCACTAATATCCGTTTACCATACCATTTGTATTTTAAACGACGTTCCTGTTCTAATCTATCCTGACTTTTTATTTCCATTGTACCCTGTGTTTTGGCTAACTATCTCAAAACATATACCAGACGCCATGAATATTCACAGATTATTAATCAACAGTCTATTACAAAATTACCTGTGATAATAATTGTTTCAAAATGGGAAAAGTAATCCAATGTTTAGAATAATATAACTAAAAAAACAGGATAGATACAGGTTTGTTATTTATTAAAATCATATCACAAACTGATATAAATTGTATTTTTGTAAAAAAGGGCGTATGACAATAAAGAAGCTAATCAGTAGTTGCGAAAAAGCACAAATACCATTTTATGGATTTGAACACCTAAAGCAAGAAGAATTTGATTATGTGCAGAAAAACACCCGTGAGTTATCCTTTAAACCCGGAGAAGTTCTTTGCAAGCAAGGCAGTTTTGCTTCTCATATTATTCATATCACCGATGGTTTGGCGAAGATATATTTTGAAAGTCCCAATTCGGGAGACATGATATTAAAAATTGTCTCTTCCGGCACATTTCTGGGGCTTTCTGCTTTGTATGGTGAAAATGTATTTCGCTTTTCGGCCATGGGCTACCAACCAACCAATGCCCATTTAGTTGACATTCATGTCTTTCAGAAGCTCATCCGCAGCAATGCCGAATTTGCATCAGAAATCATCAAAGTGTTGAATTATGATACCGCAATGAATTATGACCGGTTTTATTCATTAACATCCAAACAACTCCATGGGCGCATGGCTGATATACTAATTTGTCTGGCACGAAAAATCTATAAATCAAACCAGTTTCGTATGATTCTTTCGCGTTCGGATCTTGGCGAAATAACGAATATGTCTACAGAAAGTACAATACGGGTGCTGAAAGATTTCAAGAATGACAATATCATTAAGCTTTCCGGTCGCAATATTGAAATTTTAAACATCGACAAGTTACGCCATATCAGCCAGGTTGGCTAAGCCATACGGCTAAATGACTGCTCTATTCATCCTGCAGAAGAAATCACCGCCTTTTTCCACTATACTATGGCAAGATTCTGGTATTTTTGTGTACATATTTAAGCAAGATGCTCCTATGAACCGGGCCATGACAAAAACTTTAACACACACGGGAATGATTAAATGTGAGGAAGCGAATTGGCGAGTTGGCGATGATGCGATAGGGCGAACGAAGAGACTTTAGAGATTTTAGAGACTTTAGAGACTTTAGAGACTTTAGAGACTTAAGAGACTTAAGAGACTTAAGAGAACTAAGAGACTAAGAGACTAAGAGACTAAGAGACTAAGAGACTTTAGAGACTTTAGAGACTTTAGAGACTTTAGAGACTTTAGAGACTAAGAGACTAAGAGACTAAGAGACTAAGAGACTTAAGAGACTTAAGAGACTTTAGAGACTTTAGAGACTAAGAGACTAAGAGGCTAAGAGGTTAAGAAGCTGATAGTCTGAGGGAAACGAAAAAACAAAGAACCCCGTTAAATCTACTCCTATCGTCGCATTTAACGGGGCAAGGAACAAAGAACCCCGTTAAATCTACTCCTATCGTCGCATTTAACGGGGCAAGCAAGGAACAAAGAACATTGAACATTGAACACGGAACATTGAACACGGA
>JBNJHE010000075.1:0-12927 GCA_051748205.1 Bacteroidota bacterium
CTGAGAGGTGTCAGCCTGGATAAAGTCTTTAATGGATAACCTCTGCAGACCCGCTCTTTTGTGGGCTTGCTGATAAAAAGATCAACAATGAAAAAGATTAGAATAACGCAGGTTAAAAGTGTCATTGACAGGCCCAGTGATCAAAAACGAACCATTCGTGCACTGGGGATTACCCATAACCAGCAAACTGTTGAGCATGAGAGTTCTCCTGCTGTTGATGGGATGATTAATAAAGTTAAGCATTTGCTTAAAGTAGAAGAAGTAGACTAGTACTAATTGATATAATTGATATTGTCATATGGATTTAAGTAATCTTAAACCAGCCAAAGGTTCTGTAAAGAATAAAAAACGACTGGGACGCGGAGAAGGTTCCGGAACCGGAGATACAGCATCTCGCGGACACAAAGGAGCGCAGTCGCGCTCGGGGTACAAGCGCCGTGCAGGCTTTGAAGGTGGCCAGATGCCGCTCTACCGGCGTGTGCCTAAATACGGCTTTAAAAATCCCTTCCGCAAAGAGTTTCAGGCAATTAATCTGGATACATTACAGCGCCTGGCCGAGGATAAAGGAATAACAACCGTTAATAAGGCGGTCTTGCTCGAGCAGGGGCTTGTTACTAAGCATGACTTTGTGAAAGTGCTTGGACGCGGTGAGCTGAAAACGAAAATCGAGGTTACTGCTGATGCTTTTTCGGAATCGGCAAAAAAAGCGATTGAAGAACAAGGTGGTGTTGCATCTTTAAACCAATAATTGATGAAGAAGCTAATAGAGACCATAAAGAATATATACAATATTGAAGATCTCCGCCAAAAGATCCTGATCACCCTTGGGCTGATCCTGATATACCGGCTGGGGTCCTTTGTTGTTTTGCCCGGCGTCGACCCCGCACAACTCGAAGCATTGCAAACGCAAACCGAGGGCGGTCTGCTGGGATTATTGAATATGTTTTCTGGTGGGGCTTTCTCTAATGCTTCCATTTTTGCTCTGGGAATTATGCCCTATATCTCGGCTTCTATCGTGGTGCAGCTGTTAGGAATGGCGATCCCTTATTTCCAGAAATTGCAGAAAGAAGGCGAAAGCGGCCGGAAAAAGATTAATCAAATTACCCGTTACTTAACCATCCTGATTACCGGGATGCAGGCACCCGGATATATTGCCAATCTGGTGAATCAATTGCCGGCACAGGCTATTTCACCCTTCGACCCCACCATCACGTCACCCTCTACCTTTTTCTGGGTGTCCTCTGTGATTATTCTGGTGTCTGGTACCATGTTTGTCATGTGGCTCGGAGAGCGCATTACCGAAAAAGGTATTGGTAACGGAATCTCCTTGTTGATTATGATTGGTATTATTGCCAATTTGCCGATGGCGCTGGCATCCGAATTTGTTTCACGTCTGGAACAACAAGGTGGTGGTTTAGTTATCTTTGTGCTGGAATTGGTGTTTTTGATCTTTGTTATTTTGCTGACCATACTTTTGGTGCAGGGGACACGAAAAATCCCTGTGCAGTTTGCCAAGCGGGTTCAGGGAAATCGCCAATATGGCGGTGTGCGCCAATACATTCCTTTAAAAGTGAATAGCGCCGGGGTTATGCCCATTATCTTTGCTCAGGCCATTATGTTTTTGCCTTTGACCATTGCCGGATTCTCTAACTCCGAGGCTATGTCTGGCTTTGCCGCCACATTTTCTAATTTTGAAGGCTTTTGGTATAACTTTACCTTCGCTATCATGATTATATTGTTTACGTATTTCTATACTGCAATAACCGTAAACCCAACGCAGATGGCTGAGGATATGAAAAAGAATGGTGGCTTTATTCCCGGGGTGAAACCAGGGAAGAAAACGGCTTCTTTTATCGATAATATTTTGTCACGAATAACATTACCGGGTTCATTTTTTCTGGCTTTTGTTGCTATTATGCCTGCTTTGGTGAGCCTGATCGGTGTCAATACACAATTTGCTCAATTTTATGGTGGAACGTCATTGCTGATTATGGTCGGCGTAGTGTTGGATACCCTGCAGCAGATCGAAAGCCACTTGCTTATGCGCCATTATGACGGATTAACAAAATCCGGACGCATCAAAGGGCGTTCGTCCATGGGAATGGGTGCATAAAAAGTGAGGCTTGTATGATACATTACAAAAATCAAGAACAGATAGAATATATAAGAAACAGTTCTTTACTTGTTGGACAAACACATGCCGAGGTTGCCAGAGCTATAAAGCCAGGGGTAACCACAGGCGCGCTGGATAAAATTGCCGAGGAATTTATCCGCGACCATGGTGCCCAACCGGGGTTTAAAGGCTATCAGGGTTTTCCTGCTACACTTTGTATCTCCGTGAATGAGCAGGTGGTGCACGGTATTCCTGGTGAGCGGGTGTTGAAAGAAGACGATATGGTCTCCATCGACTGTGGTGTGATAAAAGATGGTTATTATGGCGATTCTGCTTATACCTATGCTTTGAATGACGTTGCTGTGGAGGTGCAGAATTTGATGATCGCAACCAAAGAATCGCTATATTTGGGTATCGAACAGGCGGTTCCCGGAAAGCGCCTTGGGGATATCGGGTATGCTATTCAACACCATGTAGAGGAACGCGGATATTCCGTTGTTCGTGATTTGGTGGGGCATGGACTGGGTAAGCATTTGCATGAGGAACCCGAGGTGTTTCACTATGGCAAAGCCGGCAGAGGCGTGCCTTTGCATGATGGACTGGTGATTTGTATCGAACCGATGATCAACCTCGGTAAACGGTTTATCATACAGGAACGCGACGGATGGACTATCCGTACTGCCGACCGCAAGCCATCAGCACATTTTGAGCATGCCGTGGCGCTGAGGGAGAACCAACCGGCCGATGTATTGTCCACCTTCGACTTTATTGGCGAAGCGATTGAAAAAAATGAGCATTTAATCAATATTTAAATATCGTATGGTTAAACAAAAATCTATTGAACAAGACGGAACGGTAATCGAATCCTTAGGTAATGCCATGTTTCGCGTGGAACTGGAAAATGGACATATTATCACTGCCCATATCTCCGGAAAAATGCGCATGCATTATATTAAGATCTTACCCGGTGATAAAGTAAAACTTGAAATGTCGCCCTATGATCTGACAAAAGGCCGCATTACCTACCGTTATAAATAGATCGACTGAAAAAAAAAAGATATGAAAGTACAGGCATCTGTCAAAAAGAGGTCCTCAGACGATAAAATTGTTAAGCGTAAGGGGAAAGTGTATGTGATTAACAAAAAAAACCCAAAACACAAACAGCGTCAGGGTTAAAACCAGAACATTAATCAATAATAAACAGCAATATGGCTAGAATTGCAGGAGTAGATCTACCGAAAGATAAACACGGAAGAGTTGGATTAACCTACGTTTATGGTATCAATCATAGTACGGCAGGCAAAATCCTTGACGACCTGAGTATACCAGGGGACAAGAAAGTTTCTGAATGGACTGATGAAGAACAGACCAAGATCAGGAACTACGTGAATGATAACCTGACAGTGGAAGGGACATTGCGTTCGGAAGTACAGATGAATATAAAGCGGTTGATGGATATTGGATCCTATCGCGGCATTCGTCATCGTAATGCACTGCCTGTCAATGGGCAGAAGACAAAGAACAATGCCAGAACCCGAAAAGGTCGTAAGAAAACGGTTGCGAACAAGAAAAAGGCAACCAAGTAATTAACCGAAAGAATTAGAAAGACTATGGCTAAAAACGTAAAACAAGGCAAAGGCCGGGGAGGCCGCAAGCGTAAAGTCCAGGTTGACCCGATCGGGAGAGCATATGTGAATGCATCCTTTAATAATGTCATTGTAACCCTAACCAATGGACAGGGTCAGGTGATTTCCTGGTCGTCAGCCGGGAAAAAAGGATTCCGCGGATCAAAGAAAAATACGCCTTATGCTGCGCAAATGGCTGCCGAAGATGCGGCTAAAACAGCTTATGACGCTGGACTACGCAAGGTGAAAGTGTTTGTTAAAGGCCCGGGTTCCGGACGTGAGTCCGCTATCCGTACCATCCATTCCATGGGTATTGACGTAACATCAATTATGGATATTACACCCTTGCCGCATAATGGTTGCCGACCACCTAAACGTAGAAGAGTGTAAATATTAATATATATAAAGAATGAAATTATACAATTATGGCTAGATATATTGGTCCAACAACAAAAATTGCCCGTAAGTTTGGCGAGCCTCTTTACGGCCCTGATAAATATTTTGAGAAAAAGAAATATCCACCCGGACAGCATGGCAATGGTCAACGTCGGAAAAAGCTATCCGAATATGGCGTGCAGCTTAAAGAAAAGCAAAAAGCAAAATATACCTATGGTATCCTGGAGCGGCAGTTTCGTAAAATTTTTCACCGTGCCAATCAGAAAAAGGGTGTAACCGGAACCGTGCTTTTGCAGCTGATTGAAGCGCGCCTGGATAATCTGGTGTACCGTTTTGGTATTGCCCCTACACGTGCCTCTGCCCGTCAGTTGGTTTCCCATCGTCATATCACCGTCAATGGTGAAATCGTTAATGTTCCCTCTTACACCGTGCGCCCGGATGATATTATTGGTATCCGCGAACGCTCGAAAAGCCTCGAAGTGATACAGGATGCTCTGCAAAACAGAAGCAATCAGTTTTCATGGCTGGAATGGGATGACGATCAAATGGCAGGGAAATTTATGAACTATCCCGAAAGAGAAGATATCCCTGAGAATATTAATGAACAGCTCATCGTTGAGTTGTATTCAAAATAAGCAATAATTGTCGTTTAAACGCAATAAAGCAAGGATTCATGGCAATAATAGAATTTCAAAAACCCGACCGCGTAATATTGAATGAAGCCGACGATTTTGTCGGAAACTTCGAATTCAGACCACTGGAGCCGGGTTATGGGGTTACCATCGGAAACGCATTGAGAAGAATATTACTGAGCTCACTGGAAGGTTTTGCGATTACCAAAATCAAAATCGAAGGTGTGGAACAGGAGTTTTCTACTATCGAAGGCGTGATTGAAGATGTGACCGATATTATCCTTAACCTCAAGCAGGTAAGGATAAAACAACAAATCGAAGAACACCAGGACGAGAAAGTTAATATCGTGATTAAAAATCAGGATGTCTTTAAAGCCGGTGATATTAACAACTTCCTCTCCAATTTTCAAGTCCTTAACCCTGAATTGGAACTCTGTCATATGAGCCCTTCAGTGACATTGAGCATGGAGATGACCATCGAGAAAGGTCGTGGCTACCGCCCCGCTGATGAAAATAAGTCTTCCAGTGACCCTATCGGTACCATTGCGGTAGATTCTATTTTTACTCCAATTAAAAATGTGAGTTTTAAGGTGGAAAACTTTCGCGTGGAACAAAAAACCGACTATGAAAAGCTTCTGATCAATATTGAAGGTGATGGATCTATCCATCCGAAAGATGCCCTGAAGGAGGCTGCCAAAATTTTGATTCAGCATTTTATGCTCTTTTCTGATGAAAAGATTACCCTGGATGATGAAGAAAAGTCGATCACTGAAGAATTTGACGAAGGCTCGCTCCATATGCGGCAGCTTTTGAAAACTCATCTTAGTGATATGGATCTGTCGGTGAGAGCATTGAACTGCCTGAAAGCCGCTGAAGTGGATACTCTGGGTGACCTGGTTTCATACAATAAAAACGACTTGCTTAAGTTTCGAAACTTTGGTAAAAAGTCATTGGCCGAACTTGAAGAGTTGGTCAAAAACAAGGGGCTTACCTTTGGGATGAATGTAACAAAATATAAATTAGATAAGGATTAAGTTGCGATGAGACACCAAAAGCGTATAAATAGTTTAAGCAGAACAAATACACACCGAAAGGCTATGTTGTCCAATATGGCAACATCCCTGATTGTACATAAACGGATCTCTACCACATTGGCTAAAGCCCGTGCGCTGAGAAAATATGTTGAGCCTTTAATCACTCGCTCTAAAACGGATACCATGCATTCACGTCGTATGGTAATGCGGTATCTGCAAAATAAAGAGGCTGTGAATGAGCTGTTTCGAGAAGTGTCCGTTAAAGTCGCTGATCGGGAAGGGGGATACACTCGCATCCTGAAGACCGGGTTCAGACCAGGGGATAATGCCGAAATGTGCATTATCGAACTGGTAGACTATAACGAGGCAATGCTGGAGGCTAAAGACGAAAAGAAAACTGCAGGCAAAAAGAGAACACGTCGCTCACGTCGTGGCGGTGGCTCCGGAAAAGCTGCAGATGCACAGACACAGGTGTCGGCCAATAAGCCTCAATCATCAGACAAACCGGCTCCTGAGAGCCCAAATGAAAAGGATAGCCCTACGGATGAAACGGAAAGTAAATCGCAGGAGGTTTCCAGCGATACTGCCGCAAATGAAAAACAGCAGGAGCCTGAAAAAACACCGGAAAATGTAACGGAAGAAAAGGCTGAAACTAAAAATGAGACCGGAAGTGCTGAGGCTGAATCCGAAACTAAGGAAAAAGAGAATCCGAAGAAAGCGGATGAGACGAAAAAAGATGCCGAAAAATAGTATTGTAATTTGTGTAAGGCACTTCTGCTTCTGAAAAGACAAAGGGATAGGGTTTAACTTTATCCCTTTTTTAACGACAGGAATGCATTTATTAATAATGTGTTAACTGTTTTAAAGATCTAAGCTATTATATTTGTTAACGTAATAAACCACAAAGCTATGAGTAAAATTGAAAATATTGTTGCACGTCAGATTTTTGATTCGCGTGGAAATCCGACAATAGAGGTTGATGTAATTACCGAACTGGGTGTAGTAGGACGGGCTGCTGTTCCCTCCGGTGCCTCGACAGGGGAGCATGAAGCTGTCGAACTCCGGGATGGAGGCCATGATTTTATGGGCAAGGGCGTCTTACACGCTGTCGAAAACGTCAATACCATAATCAAACAAGAGTTGATCGATTATGAAGTAACAGATCAAATAGGTATCGATGGAACTATGATCGACCTGGATGGCACTCCCAATAAATCAAACCTTGGTGCGAATGCTATTTTGGGTGTTTCTCTTGCCTGTGCACATGCTGCTGCCCAGGAGACCTATCAGCCACTGTATCGCTATCTGGGCGGTGTGGCTGCCAGTACATTGCCTGTCCCGATGATGAATATCCTAAACGGTGGGTCTCATGCGGATAACAGTATCGATTTTCAGGAATTTATGATTATGCCTGTTGGCGCTGATTCTTTCTCTCATGCGTTGAAAATGGGCACAGAAATTTTTCATCACCTGAAAAAAGTGCTGAAAAACAACGGCTATTCTACTAATGTCGGCGACGAAGGTGGGTTTGCTCCTAATCTGAAATCGAACGAAGAGGCTATCGAGACAGTGATTATCGCAATTAAAGAAGCAGGATATACCCCTGGTAAGGATGTTTATATTGCCCTTGATCCTGCCGCATCAGAATATTTTGATAAAAAAGAAAATGTCTATCATCTGAAATGGTCGACGGGCGAAAAGCTTGAACCTCAGGAAATGGTTGCCTTCTGGAAAGAGTGGGTGGACAAATATCCTATCATCTCACTGGAAGATGCGATGGATGAAGATGACTGGGATGGCTGGAAAATGCTTACCGATGCTATTGGTGATAAGGTGCAGCTTGTTGGTGATGATCTGTTTGTAACCAATACAAAACGTTTGTCGCGGGGCATAGAACAGGGGATTGCCAATTCTATTCTTATCAAAGTCAATCAGATAGGAACCCTGTCTGAAACTATCGAAGCTGTGAATATGGCTCACAAAAGTGGCTATACGGCTGTTATTAGCCATCGCTCTGGCGAAACTGAAGATACTACTATCGCCGATCTGGCTGTGGCTTTGGGTACCGGTCAGATAAAAACCGGCTCTGCCAGCCGCTCCGATCGCGTTGCTAAATACAACCAACTTCTGCGTATCGAAGAAATGCTTGGCTTTGATGCCTTCTTTCCCGGTGATGAGTTTAAGTATGCAAAGTAAATTGGAGGTTTAATAAATTGACAGGCTGTTCCTTTGAGCAGCCTTTTTTTTTGCCACGAATGCCCAAATAAATGCTATGATGGATTTTTATTAAGCCGTGTAATCCAAAACAAAACATTCGTCTTTTATTCGTGCATTCGTGGCTTATTTTTTGCCATCAGTGCCCGAATAAATAACATTCATTCATGCATTAGTGGCCATTTAAACTATTTTTGATCTATCGCCCTCAGTATATTTTAAAAATTGTATTTTTGACTAAATATTAATTTTGATACTTATGCGCGAAATCCGAATGGTTGATCTGAAAGGACAATACGAGAAAATAAAGCCTGAAATCGATCAGGCAATGAATGAAGTTATTGAATCAACAGCATTTATTAATGGCCCGGCCGTGAAGCATTTTGCCACAAACCTGGAAAATTATCTGGGTGTGAAGCACGTGATTCCTTGCGGAAACGGAACAGATGCATTACAGGTTGCGCTGATGGCTCTGGATTTAAAGCCAGGTGATGAAGTGATTACTTCCACCTTTACTTTTATCGCTACTGCTGAAGTCATCGCATTGCTTCAATTAAAGCCTGTTTTGGTTGATGCAGATCCCGATACTTTTAATATTGATCCCAATAAGGTTGAAAAAGCTATTACAGATAAAACCAAAGTGATTATTCCGGTGCATCTTTTTGGACAAACCAGCGATATGGATCGGATAATGAATATTGCCAAAGAGCATAAGCTTTCGGTTATAGAAGACAGTTGTCAGGCTATTGGTGCCAAATATTCTTCTAATGGTGGCAATACAATGCAAGCCGGAACGATTGGCCATATGGGCTGTACCTCCTTTTTCCCTTCGAAGAATCTGGGTGCATTTGGTGATGGGGGTGCTGTATTTACCAATGATGAGCACCTGGCCGAAAAACTCCGGGCCATCGTCAATCATGGTTCCTTTAAAAAATACTATCACGATTATGTGGGCGTGAATTCCCGCTTAGACAGCTTGCAGGCTGCTATTTTAAATGTCAAACTAAAGTATTTGGATGATTATATTGCAGCGCGACAAAAAGCTGCTCAGTTTTATGATCAGCGATTAGGTGACTGTAGCAGACTTAAAGTGCCTGCGCGGACTGCTTTCAGTACGCATGTTTTTCATCAGTATACCTTGACATTGGACAGTGCTGTGGATCGTGATGCCATGCAACAATTTTTGAAAGAGCATAAGGTGCCTGCGATGGTTTATTATCCCGTTCCTTTGCATTTGCAAAAGGCTTATCGTGAAGAAGGAAAAACCGAAGGCACCATGCCGGTGGCTGAAGACCTTGCCGGCAGAGTGATTTCGCTCCCAATGCATACAGAGTTGGATGAAAACCAACTGGATTATATATGTAAAAAAGTTATTGAATATCTTGATAAAAATTAGGATTATGGTTGCTGAAAAAAAATATTTTGCTCATGAAACAGCCGTTATTGATGATGGCTGTCAAATAGGAGAGGGTACAAAAATCTGGCATTTTTCGCATATTATGACAGACAGTATAATCGGAAAAAAATGCAATTTCGGACAAAATGTTGTGGTATCACCCGATGTTAAGCTGGGGGATAATGTCAAAGTGCAAAACAATGTCTCGATATACACCGGCGTGGAATGTGAAGATGATGTCTTTTTGGGGCCGTCCATGGTCTTTACCAACGTTGTGAACCCGCGTAGCGCTGTTAACCGAAGGGGAGAGTATGTCAGGACGTTGGTGAAAAAAGGAGCAACCATAGGAGCCAATGCTACCATTGTATGCGGACACGATATTGGCGAATATGCCTTTATTGGTGCCGGAGCTGTCGTTACGAAAAATGTCAAAGCCTATGCCTTAATTGTAGGCAATCCTGCACGGCAGGTGGGGTGGATGAGTGAATATGGACATCGCCTGAACTTTAACGAAAATGGAGTCGCTTACTGCCCCGAAAGTAAAGAAAAGTACCAGCTTAATGATGATCAGGTAAGGAAAATCGGCATCCAGAAACAATAAGAATAATCAAAAAAAACAATAAGGTAAAATCGTTTACATAGATTTTTTTTGATCTATGCAAGCCTGTTTTTATTCTCAACAGTTTTTACTGTAACTGGGGGAGTATAAGAAAGATTTTTTTGCATTATCGGCCTTGTTGCGATGCATTGCTTATTTTTACAAAGCTTATCGAAAACGAAGTTGACCTGACACTAGCGTTAATAGGGTTGTATTTTCTTAAAACCCCAAAAAATATACCTTCACTTAAGCAAAAATAACAATTAAAAATGTAAAAAGTTTGTCGGATAATTTGGAAATAATTATTTAATTATTATTTTTGAAAAGGATATGAGAGCTTTGCCTCTGAGAAAAATGATAAAAATGCAGTTATTATATTGGTTATTTGATACTTGGATATAGTAAAACACGAAAGGTATAAATAAAAGCCAGGACATCTGAGTTAACGGTTCTTGCTCTTTGTCATGAAATCATCACAGAACCCTAATAAAAATCCATTCAGTATGAACATACGATGAAAGGCAAAAATCATAAGGGAAAGTCGAAAACCTTGCGAACAAAAAGAGTAGACAAAAATTTTAAATATTAATAAATTTATTATGGGACTTATAATTGTTTTAATCGTAATAGGTGTAATTGGTTATTTGTACAAAAGTAGTCCAATTAGTGACCCCGCTGAGGTGAAAAGATGGTACAAAAACCGCCCGGACGAACAAAAGAAAGTCATACGGTATTTTGCGGTCGATGGATGCTTAAAGAAAACAATATCGGATCAACAGTATGACGAAATAGTTAAATCTCATGTTCACAAAAGGGATTTCAAAAATGAAGCCCTGGACAAAATTGGCCTGGATGAATCTGAGGTACAAGAAATTGAGCCGGTTAACTTTGAAGGATGGGCTTATGATAGTGAACAGTTTAATAATAGTTTTACAAAAAGAGGGAAAGACGACAACTATAGAAGTTCTGCATATCAAGTTTCCTGGCTGTTTTTTTCCTCAACACAAGTTTTCTTGTATAGAAATACGATGCACTTTGACAAAGACGATAAAAGTATTTTAACAGAAGAATATTTTTACAAAGACATTACCAATTTTGCCACAAGTACTGATACAGTTGAGACTCCTTATTGGGATAGTAAGAAAAACAAAGTTTTAATGGAAAATATTGATTCTAGTCGTTTTGCAATAACCGTACCTGGTGATAAATTTTATTGTGCACTGGAACAAAATGATTACACTGATCGCGCTATTCGTGCGATGAAGGCAAAATTACGGGAGAAAAAATTGGAATAAAAATTATACTCTAATCATTTTAAAATCAGAGGATTGCTGACAGAAATGACAAATCATTGCGAACAAGAATCAGTTAGAGATTATTGTCATAAACGAGAAATAGTGAGGCCAAAAACAAATATACTATTCGTTTTGAAATATTTGTTTTTCCTGGAAGTATTGATATTTGTCCTGTATTTTTTCGTTGATTACCTTCTCGTATGGTTTGGTATTTCTGTCACTTTCTCTGTGTTGTTTTTCTTTGTTAGTGCATTAGTACTATTGTTAAACTCAAAAAGAATTTCAATTCTATTCATAGAGCTTTATCAACATTACGCTTCAGAACAGACAAGGAGAAGGTGTACTTTGAAGCCAAGTTGTTCAGAATATGCTATTTTGGCAATAAAAAAATATGGGATAATTAAAGGTTTATACAAAGCTTACAATCGTTTGTTTATTGTTTGCAAAGGCAATGTTTACCGTATAGATTATCCTTAATTGTTAAACTTTAATGAATTATACATTATGGGTATCTTCAGAAAAAATCCAAATGAATCAGCATTTACCGGCGGTAAAAAAAATTGGGCTGATGTTATAAAAAATTCCGGTCAGGGTGATCTTCTGATTTGGCGACAACCGGAGGAGGATTTTAATACAAATTCTACTCTTATTGTAATGCCGGGCGAAGAAGCAATTTTTATAAAGGGGGGCGTCGTTGAGCAGGTATTTGAAAATGGTACTTATAAACTTTCGACTGAAAATTATCCTTTTATAAGTAGATTAAGGAATGCTTTTACAGGTGGAATAAGTACGTTTAATTGCGTTGTATATTTTGTAAGAACGGCACATAGTGAAGAAATTGAATGGGGAACCATGTCTCCGATACAGTATTATGAGGAAAACTTTGGTAATTTGAATGTCAGATCTTATGGTTCCTACAAAACGCAAGTGAGTAATGGTTCAAAGTTTCTTACAAAATTACTTGGAAATAATGTTGATTTTGAGACACAAAATGGGCTGAATAAATATTTTGCTAACGAATTTCAGATGCATATTGTTAATTCAATGAGTCAGACTCTTGATAAATTGAGAGATTCAGGCAAGGTTATTTTTGAAACAGTTCGTAACACAGTAGAACTCTCAGATTCCATTACACCTCATGTTGCCAGTATATTAGAGGATTATGGGTTGAAGCTAATCTCTTTCTCTGTTGCTTCATGCAAGATACAATCAGATGATCCTGAAATACAAAAAATGATAACCGATAGAGCAAGAATGCGCTATTTAGGTGAAAACTGGCAAGCACAACAACAAGTTGATATTATGAAAGATGTCGCGCAAAATCCCGGAGCAGGAGGCGTAGCGTCAGCAGGTGCCGGTTTAGGAATGGGAATTGCTGCCGGAGGTGCTTTTGGTGGAATGGCTCAACAAACATTTAATCAACAACAACCCCAACAATCACAACAACAACAGCAATCAACACCACAACAAAAGGAAGAACAGTCCTCAGCAGAAAACCCTGTGGAAAAGTTAAAGCAACTTAAAGAAATGCTTGATATTGAAGCAATAACACAAGAGGAATTTGATGCTAAGAAAAAGGAGATACTTAGTAAAATGTAAAAAAAGATAACATGAACCGAGCCAT
>JBNJHE010000076.1:0-2347 GCA_051748205.1 Bacteroidota bacterium
CGGGATCAGGGTATGCCAATATTTTGTTGAAATGCTGTCCCGGCAATTTTGACAATTTGTGTCTTGATGTGGATTTAAAATTTGAGCAACAACGCAGATATCGGACATTATGGACAAACACTATTTAGAACAGATCATAACAGATAAAAGCAATATGGAAAGATTTATTGATAGAATAGAGCTATTTAAAGGGCTTAGCAAAGAAGAGAAGCTCGAAGTAATTGACAATCTCGAGGAGCTAAACGTTAAAAAGGGAGATACACTTTTTGAGCGGAATACAAAACGTGAATACATTTATTTGATTTACGATGGAGAGGTAGAGCTGGTACAGATTTCTTCATTGGGCAAAGAGAATCGTTTAACCGTTTTTGGGCGATTGGATTTCCTTGGAGAGGGTTCCCTAAATGATGATGCTCCTCATTCCACTACGGCAAGAGCATTAAAGGACAGCAGGATTTTTACCATTCACCGTGATTTTTTCAAGTCACATGGAGCAATTTCTTTAAAGATATTTTCCAATGTCACGCGTGTTATTTCTCGTCGTATGCGGCATTCAAATGAGCGCGCCATGCATGTTGTGGCTCAGTATGAGTCAGGCCGTACACGGCGTGAGCATGACTTGCTTGGATATCGGGATGTGCCGGATGAATATTATTATGGTATTCAGACTTTGCGGGCCATGGAGAACTTCGAAATTTCGGGAGTGACCCTGAACTTTTTTCCTGATTTGATAGAAGGCCTTGCTGTAGTGAAAATGGCAGCGGCCATTACCAATTATGAGCTGGGACTTCTAACACCTTCTTTACGCGATGCTATTGTACGCGCTTGTAATGAGCTGCGCCACGGAAAGTATCACAACCATTTTACGGTGGATATGATACAGGGCGGCGCCGGAACCTCAACCAATATGAATGCCAACGAGGTTATTGCCAACAGAGCATTGCAAATTCTGGGATACGAAAAAGGACAATATGAACACTGCCATCCAAACAACCATATCAATCTGTCGCAGTCTACGAATGATGCTTATCCAACTGCCGTTAAGCTGGCTTTATATAAGAGCAATAAAAAGCTGGTACAGGTCCTGGAAAAACTTATAGAGGAATTGCATATAAAAGGACGGGCGTTTAACCATATTATTAAGATGGGACGGACACAGCTGCAGGATGCTGTTCCCATGACATTAGGACAAACCTTTGAAGCCTTTGCTGATACCTTGCAGGAAGAAATTGATCGCTTAAAGCAAAATGCTGAGCTTTTTCTGGAAGTGAATATGGGAGCAACAGCAATTGGCACGGGCATCAATGCGGATCCCGAGTATGCTGAAAAAGTAATCAGACACTTGCGCGATATTACAGGTTATAATGTGAATAACGCTCTTAACCTGGTAGAAGCGACTTCGGATACGGGTGACTTTGTCATGTATTCATCAGCATTAAAACGCCTGGCGGTGAAGCTGTCAAAGGTATCTAACGATTTGCGTTTGCTGTCATCCGGCCCGCGAACCGGAATTAATGAAATCAATCTACCCCCCATGCAGCCCGGCTCATCCATTATGCCTGGTAAGGTTAATCCTGTAATCCCGGAAGTTGTCAATCAGATCGCTTTTAAAGTTATCGGAAATGACCTGACAGTAACAATGGCTGCTGAAGCGGGTCAGCTTGAGCTCAATGTGATGGAACCGGTGATTATGCAAAGCCTGTTCGAATCGATAGAGATGTTAAAAAATGGTATGAATACACTGAATCATCGTTGCATTAAGGACATCACAGCCAATGAAGAACATTGCCGCCATCAGGTGTATAACAGCATCGGTTTAGTAACGGCCTTGAATCCGCTACTGGGGTATGAGGCCTCCAGTAAACTGGCGCAGCAGGCGTTAAAAGAGAACCGCAGCGTTTATGACCTGGTGCTGGAGCAGAAGTTGCTGTCGAAGAAAGACCTGGAGGAAGTCCTGAAGCCTGAAAATATGATCAGGCCCAGAAAAATGAACTAACGCAGCGTGCTGGTCTTTTAAAGGTAAGCTGAGTTTTTTTTGATGACTGATGGCTTGTATCCTGCTTTTTAATTGCCAAATTCAGGATATAAGACTTATTTTATGTTTTGATCGTTTGTCAGATTCGTTAATAAGCCATACATTTGCAGCGGAGATGTGGCAGAGTGGTCGAATGCGGCGGTCTCGAAAACCGTTGTCCGTCTCAACGACGGACCGGGGGTTCGAATCCCCCTGTCTCCGCAAATCAGTAGTGAGCAAGAGTAGTGAGCAATAGTAAATGTGCTCTTGCTTCAAACTGTTTTGCTCCTAATTACTCACACTCACATTCACACTAATTGTTTTTTATGTTTG
>JBNJHE010000076.1:2447-12707 GCA_051748205.1 Bacteroidota bacterium
TATCGAAGATGCTTTATGCTATGATAAAAAACTTATCGTAAAACAGTAGTGAGCAAGAGTAGTGAGCAATAGTAAATGTGCTTTTGCTCCAAACTGTTTTGCCCCTAATTACTCACACTCACACTAATTGTTTTCACTATTCTAAGACTGTCTCGTTAGACCTGACAAACTGAAAAACCTTTAAGCCCCAAAACAATCGATATGGTCAATAGTGTTTTGGTTATATTACATTAGCATTAATTTATTAATACATCCCTTTTTTTCTGGGATATCTTACCGGATATCGCAGAAATTCTCAATCCTGCTTACTGTTGTCTGGCGTGTAGTTGTCAGCAAATCATGGGTAGGCTTAAAAATTATGCATGATTTTTTTAAGAAATTAATTGCATTCTTTAGTAATTTCTTATAATTTTATCATCAGGTTTTAAAAAACATTCGTTATGAGAATATTAGTAGTATGCTTTTTGCAAAGGTTATTTTTTGTATTATTTCTTGCTCTGGTGAAAATATCTGCGGTATTTGGGCAAAGTAATATCAGTTGTACATCGGGAGTACCCGAGGTTATTTTTTCTGAGAGTTGGGAAAATGGTGTTGACCAATGGACCGGAGACTTTAATAAATCCACTGCCTCGTGGTACTTAACTTCTGGAAGTACATCTTCATTCCAAACCGGACCGTCCGGAGCCCATGACAGCACAAATTACATTCACTTTAATTCTTATTATACAGGCATAGCTTCAATAACATCACCACCTATTGATTTAAGCCTGGTCAATAATCAGGTAGAATTGAGCTTTTGGATACATGGAAGGGGAGTAGGTATTGCAGGAAGCCAGCTTAGTATTGCTGTGGGTTTAAGCCCGAATGGCCCATTTACTACTGTTTATGATACTTTGTTTGCTGCTGAATTACAAAGTAGTGCGAATGATCCATGGATCAATCAAACAATCGATATTTCGGCCTATAATAATCAAATGATTTATCTGAGAATTCAGGATTCTGTTGAAAATCTGTATGCTACACAGGCTAATCTGGCAATCGATTTGTTGAAGATTACTGCCTGCGTGGATTGTGTCAGGCCAACGGATTTTACAATTACAGATATTGGGGATTCATTGGTTAGTCTTAACTGGACTGAAAATTTATCTGCTACTCAATGGCAACTTAACTGGGGGGATGTTGGTTTTATACCCGGTAGCGGATGTGATACCCTTGTGAATGTTAAGCCGGTTGTAATGAATCAATTACCTGGGGAAAAGTATGACTATTATGTGCGTTCTATCTGTGCACCTGGTGATACATCCTATCGCTCCGGGCCCGTTACACATCAGAAAAAATATCTCAATGCTTATTTTGAATCATTTGAAAATTCAGGAAGCTGGCCTGCAACTCTGGAGCGCTCGTCAAAAAAAGCCCGTATTCTGACTAACCTTAATAAGCCTGGTAGTTTGTATGCTATGGAAATATTGGGTGGGTTTGATGGTGAATATGTTATAACACCTGAAATTGACACAAAAAATGATACAAATATTGTTTCCTTTGATTGGAAAATTAAGGATTTTGATAATGGATTTCCCTCACAAATCGACGTTCAATATTGGGATAGCACAGCCTGGGTTAGCCTGAGTAATTGGCCTAAATCAAGTAGCTATAATGACTGGCAAAATTATCGCGATACCATTGTTGCTTCAAATGATGACTTTAAGCTTAGGTTTTTAGTGATATCAGCAAGTTTTCCTTTTACTTCAAATAATTGGGTTTTCGACAATATTAAAATTGAAGGGAGACGGCTATGTGTATCACCAACCAATTTGCATGCATTTAATATGGATGGTACTTCTGTAGATCTTGACTGGACCGAAAACGGGAACGCTACTAATTGGAAAATAGAATGGAAGCCGACAGGGTTTCTGCCTGGCAGTGGGGATGTTACTGTTGTTAATTCTAAGCCTTATTCATTGGCAGGTCTTACGCCGGGAGTTGTTTACGACTATTATGTTTCTTCAATATGCCCAGCAGGAGATACTTCTATAAGCTCTTTACCTTATACTATTATGCCAGCACACAATACGCCATATTTGCAATATTTTGACTGCTGGCCCTGGCATATGATTAAATCTGATTCTACTCATGCCTATACTAGTAACGGTGCTATGATGATTATGGGTGAACCAGGTGCTAGTGTAAAAACCCCTGTCATTCACACAACTTCTGATAGTGCAATTGTCTATTTTAAGTGGAGAAACGGAATTATTAATGCTCCGGAACAATCCGACCAAGCTACTGTGCAATACTGGGATGGCGTATCCTGGAATCATATGAATGGATGGCCTAAGTCTGGTAATCATGACCAGTGGTCATTATACAATGCAATTATTGTTGATACAGTGCCTGATTTCAGGATTAGATTTAAAATTATTCAAGGCTCTGGAGTCACTTATGATGATTGGAATTTTGATGATCTTGAAATTTATGACCTCGATACCTGCCTGAGGCCACGCGAGCATAAAGCTACATTCGAAGGGCCTGATAGTGTAACCCTGGAATGGATGGGTAATCCAGCAATGCTCGCCTATCAAATTAGTTATGGAAATCCTGGTTTTATTGCCGGATCAGGCTGGGATACGATTGTTCAAACAATGAACGTTACTTTATCGGGATTAAAAAGCGAACAGTATTACGATAGTTATGTTAGAGCTATATGCGCAACAGGAGATACGTCTGACTGGTCGGAAGTTGAGACCTTCAGTACTTTGAGTGTGCCATCGTATCATGAGGATATGGAGCATAACGGAAGTTGGCCGTTGAGTCTGCTGAAAAAACAAACGGATGTATGGATTAGTAGTGATTGTAATTCTTCTGGAGGCTACAATGTTTTTGTTGACGGAGTCGCAGGCTCAGGCTTTTACACCCCGGCGGTGAACACCCAGTCTGATACTAACATTGTTTCATTTCTTTGGCGAAATGGCTGTCATGAATCACCAAATCCTGATGATTTCTTTAAAGTCCAATACTGGAATGGTTTTACCTGGATGAATGCGCCTGGCTGGCCAAGGTATGGCTTATACGACAATTGGAGACAGTATAAAGACACTATCGTACTGGCAGGAAAGCAGCCATTAAAACTCAGGTTTTCTGTAGGAGATGGCACTGGAAGCGGATATGACGACTGGCAGTTTGATGATATCAGAATCTATGGCCCTCAATCTGCTGGTTATCCGGATTCTTTGTCTGTCGTTATTAGTAGTAGTAAATCAGCTGAACTCGAATGGCAGTATGCCGGTAATGTAGCTCAATGGAATGTGCAATGGAAAAAGGGTGTGGACAGCTCTGATTTTTTATATGATACTTTGCTTACAACAAATTTGCTTAACTTATATGGATTGGATACAAGTGCTTTATACTCCTGGAGGGTTCGTGGGATTAATTCTGCAGGAGATACATCCTTGTGGTCGTCAATTTCTGATTTTTATACAGCAAAGTTATTACCTTATCATAGTAGCTGGGAAGATGGCTTTAAACGCTGGCATCATGTGGACTATGACGATCACAATTGGAGCATAAGCTCAGGGGGTGGTGTGTCAAAACCGTCTGGCGCACAGCATGGAACATATTATATGCATTGTAATACCAACCAGGCTGCAAATGGTGATTATTACGTTTTGGAAAGCCCTTATGTTGACTTGTCTGACGTTCAGCTGCCTTCCGTTATTTTTGATCATTACTTGTTTTGCCAGGGCGGGCAGGATGGCTCCCTGGCTTTTGAGGTTTCTAATGATCATGGACAAAACTGGATCCCAGTGTGGTCGAAAGGCGGATGCCAGGGCGATGCATGGCTGAAAGATACGGTATTTATGCCTTTTTTAACCGGAGACAGTGCAGTGATTTTTCGTTTTGCTTTTAATGTTGGTTATGATTTGTCTCCTTATGATTATAAGGCTGCAGTTGACCATTTTTGGTTGTTGGACATGAATTGTCCACCACCCATAAAGCCTTCAGTAACTTATATTCATCCTACTTTTGCTGATGTTTACTGGACAAGCGGAGGAGCCACAAACCATAATCTGGAATATGGTATTTCAGGATTTGCGCCCGGAACAGGAACAAAAATAATGGATGTAAGCTTACCTTATCATTTGTCAGGTCTAAATCCGGGGACCTCCTATGATATATATGTTCAGGACTCTTGTGGCTCTGCTAATGTTAGTCACTGGATAGGCCCTGTATCTTTTTTTACAGAGAATGATGTTAACTGTGTCTCTAAAAAACGGTTTTTATTGTTTGAAGAAACCTGGGAAAATGGAATCGATCATTGGTCTGGAGAAATTGCCTCAGGCGCATTAAATTCATGGATGTTGCAAAGCGGCAAGTCATCACCGCCAGTTACCGGACCTGCTTCTGCCCATCAGGGTAGTTTTTACTTTGAGTGTAGCACCGAAGCTCATGGCTCTACAGCGGCTTTTTCTCCTGCTATTAATTTGCAACAGGCGGACCAGAATGTTGCAGGGAGTTTCTGGTATCATGCTTATGGCCCTGGTATTGCTGGCTCAGAACTGCATATTAGTGCGGCGGTAGATACAGCTGGCCCTTTTATACCAGTCTGGGATACTATATTTGCTCATCAAGTGCAGTCTTCTGAAACGGATTCTTTTGTTTATCAGACCTTTGATCTGTCTCAGTTTGCTGGGCAGACTATCTATCTCAGATTTGAATATACCAATAACCAATACCAATACGCTGATTTTGCTATAGATTTACTTAAAGTATATGCTTGTGTTGATGCTTTTGTTGATATAGCTATTCTGGATTTTGATTCAATATATTCCGCTTGCGGACTGAATATGGAAAGTCTGCAAGTGAAACTGGGAAATATGGGAACGGATACCATACCAATTGGAACGGCCATAAATTATCTTGTAAATGATTTAGTGCTTGTTGAAGATTCTCTTCCAAATGACTTGTTACCAGAAAAATCTATGGATTATACATTTACAAAACCTCTCGATCTTTACACCTCGCTTTATGATAGTACTTTTAAAGTGAAGATATTTGCTGATGCAACTGGAGATACTGTGAACTCCAATGATACTGCTTTTTTTGAAGTTTTGTCCTCGTTTATTCCGGAAATAGCTGTAAATGATATAACTATTTTAGAAGGTGATTCGGCTATTTTGCCTGCTCAGCACGATTATTTTGCTAATGTTAGATGGTATGAATCTAAAGATGCGGCAGCTTATTTTTATGAAGGTGATACTTTGGTGACAGATGCACTTTTGAGTGATACTACACTTTGGTTTGATGCGATTGATCGTAAAGTGTCAGACCCTGTTTTTATTACAGATTTGATGTTTTATCATAATCCATTAATAATCTACCTCGAAATATCCAATGTAAGCGATAGTCCATATGATGTTTCGGGTTGGAAAGTCGTTTTTAATAAAGAAAGCTATGTTGATAGTGTTGCCTCCCAAACCTGGAATCTTAATACGACAATCGGTCCTAAGCAAGTAAAAATGAATAACTATATGGATACACTGGGAATGTGGACACCAGGCTGGCAGATGGATGGAAACCTCTGGATTGCTTTGGTTGACCAGACAGGCGAAGTTGTGGATTTTATGAGCCGGGGATTTTCTCAAAATGAATTAAACAATATGGATGTATCCATTGGAAAATACAATAACTGGAACCCAATTGATCATGGACACTGGGCTGGTATGTCTGTGGAAACTGATTCGGCCCGCACATTGAGGATTTTATATGATTCTAATACTGAAACAGACTGGGCTACATCAAATTTTACTTCAGCTACTGGTTATAATCAAAATATGCAAAAGCATCCCGATTTTAGCCTGCAAGCGTGTAAGTCTTTGCGTGATTCAGTAAATATTTTTGTGAATCCCAAAACTAACCAAGATGTTGGAGTTGTTAATGTTTTCTCACCTCATTATTTTAATGATACTTCATCACAGCAGCTTAGTATTGGTTTGGTAAATTATGGCGTGGATACAGCTTTTGTATTTGATATTTCTTATAGCGTTGGCCTGCAGTCCAATACCTTTTTGTTTAATGATACATTGCCTCCTGGTGATTCTGCTATTGTGAACTTTCCTTTAGTGAGCATTCCTTATGGGACTTCCGAATTGTGTGTTTATACCGACTTAATTGGTGATGTTAACACCTTTAATGATGGGCTTTGTAAAGATATTTACAGGCAATATACAGCGCCCTTGCCCTATAAGGATGGATTTGAAAATAAAGACTATTTTATGAAAGATACATCACAGCTTTTGTCAACACAATGGGAATTAGCATCACCTTCGGGCAATATTAATGCCCCATATTCAGGTGCAAAGTGTTGGATTACAGATGTCGATGATGTTTATATGAACAATTCATATGATATTTTATATACACCGTATTTTTCTGTTGATACTCTTCTTGTTGATTCATTGGTCTTTTGGCATTATTATCTGACACAAAGTGAGCACGACGGTGGATATGTTCAGTATAGAAATGATACCGGTGGCTGGTCATTGCTTGGCACACTAAATGATAGCTCTGCAAATAATTGGTATAATGGAAATATTACCAATGGGATTGCTGCATTCACCGGTTTTAGCAGCGGTTGGATTCGTTCGGCCATATGTGTTGATACAACCCATATAACAAACATGGCTTCCCTTGCACAATTTCGTTTTGTATTTGTTTCTGACTCTACCGGAAACTATGGCGACGGATGGGCAATTGATGATTTCTGGATTAAACTTAAAAAAACGAAGAAAGACGTTGGAATATACTCTGTTGTTGCACCGGTAGATACTACTGTTGTTAATCAACAGGTTTCTGTTACTGTGCTATTCAAAAATGATGGAAAAGATACACTAAATACTATCCCTGTTGTTTATGAGGTCCCTGGCATTACTAAAGCAAAAAATTTCGAATCATGGACAGGGGTACTTTTACCCGATAGTATCATTGAATATTCATTTAATACGCAATATCCCGGACCCGCTAATGATTATCAACTTGTTTGCTATACCAGTATTAACAATGATATTAATCCATATAATGATACCTTGAAAACGGATTTAGTGGCCTGGCATATTCCTGGTGATGTAGGTATGGAGAAAGTCTCTGTTTACGGACCATATGTATGGGGTACTGATAGTTCAATGGCGTTAGAAGAAACTTTTGTGAGGGTTGAGATGGTAAACTATGGATCTTCGGCTATTGATACTCTTTCCCTTAGCTATAATGTAACAGATGGTCAGAATGGTTCGGATATCTGGACCGGACAATTGCAAGCAGGTGATACCTTGAAATACCTGTTCGCTAAACCGTTTTATAGTCCAGGTGGGTCCTATGGTATTTGTGCTCAGGCCTATGCCATAGAGGATACTGTCAATGCTAATGATACTATTTGCAACAATTTCACAGGGGTTGTTGGTGTTGAATCACCTTATCTGCCTGGGGTTTTTGTCTATCAAAATGTACCCAATCCTGCAACGGGCAAAATAAAAATTAGTTATAGTATTCCTCGTTATGGGGTAATTGATTTTGAGTTATTTGACAAATTGGGACAGCTTATAAAACAGAGGTCGTACACGAAAGAGAAAGGAACTTATGATATAATGCTGAATACAGATAATCTTTCCCCCGGAGTTTATATTTATTGCATTTCCTTTGAAGGATTTAAAATCTGCAGGAAGATGATAGTTGTTCACTAACAGGATAGCTTCCTGGCTGGTCTGTCAATTATAATCCGGTAAGTTTTCACTCTGCCAAACCTTTAAGAAGTGCCAGCCCTCCCAGTGACGTTTCTTTATAAAAGCTGGATAGGTCTTGTCCGGTAGCGTTCATAGAGTCAACCACCTGGTCAAAGGAGATGCGGTGGCGGCCATCGGATAAGAGTGCGAAGTTGCCATGATTCAATGCTCGTGCTGCTGCAAATACATTGCGTTCGATGCAGGGGATTTGCACAAGTCCAAGCAAAGGGTCACAGGTTAATCCCAGATGGTGTTCCATGCCAATTTCTGCAGCATATTCAATTTGATGAATCGTGCCACCAAATAATCGGGTAGTCGCTGCCGAAGCCATGGCACAAGCCGTTCCTACTTCGCCCTGACAGCCTACTTCAGCACCGGAAATCGACGCATTGTGTTTTACGGCATTTCCAAATAAACCTGCGGTGGCAAGGGCTTTCAGGATGTTTTTTCGTGTTTGTTTGTTAAACTGACTGTGATATTTTAAGACTGCCGGTAATGTCCCGCTGGCTCCACAGGTAGGTGCTGTTACGATTTCTCCGCCTGCTGCATTTTCTTCGGATACAGCCAGGGCATAGGCAAACAACATCCCACGACGGCGAACCTGCCCTTTGAAGTTTTGTGCTTTTTGATAATAATGTGCTGCTTTTCGCGGTAATTTCAAGCCTCCTTTAAGCGTGCCTTCTGTTTCCAATCCACGTTTAATGGATTTTTGCATTACAGTCCAAATCTCATCCAAATAGTCCCATATCCCGGGCCCTTCATGGATATCAACATACTCCCACAGCTGCTTGCCATTCGTATGACACCATTTTAAGATCTCATCGATTTTGGAAAGTGGATAAATGGATCCTTCTTCCAAATTAGTGCTGTCATCAGTAATGGCTCCGCCACCAACAGAATAGGCTGTCCACGACTCAATCAGTTGGTTGGCGCTATCGTATGCTTCAAAATTTAACGCATTTGGATGTTTGGACAAAATAATTTCTGGCTTCCATAAAATTTTAATCTTGTAGTTTTGGAATACCTCTTCAATTACTTTGTTAGTGAGATGGCCTTTGCCGGTAGCAGCTAAGCTGCCATATAGCGTAACTTGGTAATGATCGCTGTCAGAATGTTTTTTGATAAACTGAAGTGCTGCTTTGTGTGGGCCCATCGTATGGCTGCTTGAAGGCCCTTTGCCAATTCTGTAGAGTTCTTTTAGTGATTGCATGTATTTAATTTTGATGCAAAGATATATTCTTGCCGCTTCTTTTAGTAAAAGTTATAGAAAAATAATATGGTAGAATCTGTTCATTCACTTATAATGCGAACTTCAGTGCGGCGGTTTTTTTGCCTGCCTTCTTCGGTTTCATTTGTTGCTACCGGGTCTGATTCGCCATAACCTTTGGTCTTGATCCTGGCTGGATCTATCCCCCGGCCGGTTAAGTATTGCTTAACTTTCCTGGCTCTCTGTTCTGATAGTCTTAAGTTATGTTCATTATTACCTGTATTGTCAGTATGACCGCTTATCTCGACGATGATATTTTCCCTACGCTCAAGATATTCCTTTAATACATCCAATTCTTTATATGATTGCTCCCTAAGCGTGGCCTTATCCACATCAAAGTACACGTTATCCAAGGTAAATACCTGAGCAGGCCTGTATTTTATCGTATAAAGACTTTTGTCATATACCTGACCTTCAGAAAGAGCGGGAATCTCTAATGTTTGATAATCCTGGGATTCCCCGAGAGTTTTAACTTTTACTTCATACTCAGTAGCACCCGGTAAGTGTATCATGAATTTTCCACTCGAATTCGTCACTCCACGATATTCAGTTTTCGTCTCATTATGGATAAATATGATCTTTTCCCCTTGCCGTGGATTATTTTCCATGTCCGTAACCAAAACTTCAAGTGGTATTTTTTTGGTGGCATCATGATCGCCATCTCCCTGTTGAGTATAGCCTTTTGCAGGCGAAAACAGCATGAAGACAACATATATTGAGAATGTCAGAGTATTTAAAACATTTTGCATAAAAAATATTTTATGGCTTAGACAAAGATATTAAAAATCTGGTATACTTCAAATTCGGGGAATGGAAACAGAGTGTGTTCTATGTTTTTATTCTTTTGTCTACCTAATTCTGGTTTAAACCAGCCTTTAACTGTTTGAAACCTGATGCTTATCATCAAATATACTCTGACTTTTTTGATGGAAATGCTTTTAAGTGTCTCTAAAGTAGTGGTATAAGTGATTATGCTCGTCTGTTTTAAAAAAAATCCTTTATCTTATTGAAACTTGTAAAGTCATAAATAATTTGTTAAATTTGAACAGAAATTAGGAACAACGAACAAGGAACCCCGGTGAAACAGCTCCTGCCGTCGCGTTTCACGGGGCAAGCAACGAACAACGAACATTGAACATTGAACATTGAACATTGAACATTGAACATTGAACATTGAACATTGAACATTGAACATTGAACATTGAACATTGAACATTGAACATT
>JBNJHE010000077.1:0-12689 GCA_051748205.1 Bacteroidota bacterium
TTGATTGGTTGATTGATTGATTGGTTGATTGGTTGATTGGTTGATTGGTTGATTTATTGATTGGTTGATTGGTTGATTGATTGATTGGTTGATTGATTGGTTGATTGATTGATTGATTGATTGATTGGTTGATTGATTGATTGGTTGATTGGTTGATTTATTGATTGGTTGATTGATTGGTTAAATAATGATCCAAATATATGTAAACTTTTTACATAACACCAATACTTAACACAGGATTAACTTATTTTTTTTCATTTCCAGTCTGGGCGAAATATTTTTTCACAGAAAAATTTCAACCAAATCGGGTGATACGAAAAACGACTAAGGATTTTTTCTATCTTTGCATAAACAATAAATCAAAAAACATGAAGCGAAAAAGTTTAGTCATTTTATTTTCCCTGGCGATCATCTTCTCATCGTGTAGTATTTTTCAGGGTGGAGGCGGAAAAGATTTTGAAGGGAAGATCACTTACAAAATCACCTATCCAGGCAGCGACCTGGAGCCAGCACAGCAGGCTCAGCTGCCTAAGCAAACCGAGGTATATGTAAAAGGGAACTACAAGAAAGAAGTAATGAACCAGGGCATGGCCGAAATTGTACAAATCACCGACGGCTCAGCCAAAACTAAAACAATCCTGATTGCTGGCGGAGGGATGAAAAAATACATCACCCAGGACGCGGCAAAGATTGAAGCACAAAATTCGGAGCTCGAAATCATTGACATTAAAAAAACGGAAGAGACAAAAGAAATAGCCGGATACGACACAAAGAAAGTCATTGCCAGCTATAAAAATGAATATGATGAAACCGAAGAGTTTGTCATGTATTATACGCCAGAAATTGGAAATAAGGCCATGAATTTCGACAATCCCTTTATGAAAGAAGTGGATGGACTGGTACTGCAGTATGAAATGAGCCAAAACAATATGACCATGAAATACACTGCAGAAAACGTGGAAAAGATGCGTTTAAAAGAAACGGATTTTTTAGTACCTGCAGATTATGAGAAGTTCACTGAAGAAGAGCTTCAACAAATGGGTGAGTAAAACAACTTCATCTCCCAAAAAACGCATAGTCAGTTACTGTCTGTGCGTTTTTTATTTTTATGACAGAATGCAATCTTTAAAAAAATATAAGCGGTTTTTTTTTACTTTTGCTTCACAAGATTTATCTGATGAGCAGAAAAAGCAAGCAACATAAAAACACCTTCCGTAACCAGGAAAAGAAGAGCGGTAAGTCAAAGAAACAGACAACGGCTAAGACCACAAAAACCAATAGCGGTAAAAGGTTTAAAGTGCCTAAGCCGGGCGAAAGAGCAAAAAAAATTGCGGGCTTAACACTCCTGCTTTTGGCTTTTTTTATGCTGTTTGCTTTTGTTTCGCATTTGCTGGTATGGAAAGGCGACTTCAGTCATATGGAGTTATCAGCCGGTGATTTTTTTGGTGATCACAGCATAAAAACACAAAATATTATAGGCAAAACGGGAGCTTATCTGGCACATGTCTTTATCACCCGTTGGTTTGGGATAAGTGCGTTTTTGTTTATCCTAATGTTTGCCACAACAGGGCTTCGATGGTTTGCAGAAGTAAAACTATTTCCCGAAGGCAAACTATACCGGCATTCGGTTTTTTTAATTTTGTGGATATCAGCAGCATTAGGCTTCTTATTCCGTAGCAGCGAGGCGCTTCTTTTGGGCGGCAGTTTTGGATATCATGCCCGGCAATGGCTTAGTAGCATGTTTGGTGAAGTAGGAACAGGCTTTTTACTGGTATTTATCCTTTTGGTTTATCTGTTGGTGAGTTTTCGTTTTATTCTGCAACTATTGAAAAAGAGGGAAAAAGAATCTGCAGAGCCAGATAACGAAACTGCTGTAGATCAACACTCTGAAGTAAGTTATGACAGCGATGAGGCAACAAGTGAAGACAGCCCTCTGCCCGAAACAGAGCAGGCTGAATCTTCTAGCCCCACACCTCAGGATAAGACATCAGAAGCCCACCAAAATACCAACGCTACTCCAGATGATGATCAGCGCACAGAATATGAGCTTTCTCATGAAAACACAGCTCCGGATGAGCATGCTGAACAAGAAGAAGGTGAAGATATAGAAATGACCATCGAGCGGCCGGAAGAAACTGAGAATGGATCTCAAGAAAAAGAACAAACAGAAAAAGAACACTATACCATAGACACGCCCTATGATCCCACTCTTGAGCTGCGCGACTTTCGTTTTCCGAATACAGAACAACTTGAGCTGCATGGTTCCGATATGATCAGTGTGGAAAAAGAGGAGCTTGAAACCAATAAAAACAAGATTTTAAAGACGCTAAACAATTACAATATAGAGATTAGTAAAATCAAAGCCACCATCGGGCCAACGATCACTTTGTATGAGATCGTGCCTGCTCCGGGCGTGCGAATTTCTAAGATAAAAAACCTTGAAGATGATATTGCGCTCAGTTTATCGGCATTAGGGATACGTATCATTGCGCCGATTCCCGGGCGCGGAACCATTGGCATTGAGGTGCCAAACTCCAATCCCGAAACGGTTTCGATGAAGACCGTAATTCAGTCTTCCCGCTTTCAAAATTCACATGCTGCCCTTCCGGTAGCCATTGGTAAAACAATATCCAACGAAACATTTGTTTTTGACCTGGCAAAAATGCCTCACCTGCTTATGGCCGGAGCTACAGGACAGGGAAAGTCTGTAGGGCTAAATGCCATCATTACATCCCTGCTCTACAAAAAGCATCCTTCGCAGCTGAAATTTGTGATGGTGGACCCCAAAAAAGTAGAACTCAGCCTCTTTTCAAAGATCGAAAGACATTATCTGGCGAAATTGCCGGATTCGGAAGAAGCTATTATCACAGACACACAAAAGGTTGTCAAGACCCTGAACTCACTTACTGTAGAAATGGACCAACGCTACGAGTTGCTTAAAAATGCTCATGTCAGAAATATCAAAGAATACAACACAAAATTCGTTGACCGCAAATTAAACCCGGAAGAAGGTCACCGCTACCTTCCATATATTGTACTGATAGTGGATGAGTTTGCAGACCTTATCATGACTGCCGGCAAAGAAGTAGAGAATCCGATAGCGCGTTTAGCGCAACTGGCCAGAGCAGTAGGAATACATTTGATTATTGCCACCCAGCGGCCGTCGGTGAATATCATCACCGGGGTCATCAAAGCGAATTTCCCGGCCAGGATAGCCTTCCGTGTCACCTCCAAAGTCGACAGCCGCACCATCCTTGATGCTTCTGGTGCTGATCAACTCATCGGACGCGGTGATATGCTGCTCTCTACCGGGAATGACCTTATACGCCTGCAATGTGCCTTTGTCGATACACCTGAAGTAGACAGTATATGTGATTTTATCGGTGCTCAACGAGCCTACCCCAGTGCTTTTATTCTCCCTGAAGTATCGGATGATTCAGGGTCCGGAACAAATGATATTAGTGATGAAGACAGGGATGAGCTATTTAACGAAGCAGCCCGCGTTATCGTGCAACACCAACATGGCTCTACTTCGCTGCTACAACGAAAACTGAAGCTTGGATACAACCGCGCCGGACGTATTATCGACCAACTCGAGGCTGCCGGCATTGTCGGCCCGTTTGAAGGAAGTAAAGCCAGAGAAGTAAAAATCCCCGATGAAACCACTTTGGAACAATATTTGAACTCGGAAACCTAAAAACGCAATAGAGCCTGCCTTTTTTTTTATGAATACAGAATAGTATAAACACAGAAAAAGATGAAGATAATGACGATAAAAAAACTACAACTCGCCTTAGTGATGTTGATGATGGCCAGCCTTAGTTATGCGCAGGTTGACGATGCTAAATCAAAAAAAATACTCAACGAAGCCAGCGAAAAGTTGCAATCCCAAAAAGATATCCGGATTGATTTCACCTACAGCATGGAGAACACAGAATACGACCTGAAAGAAGAAAAAAAAGGATCGGCACTGATCAAAGGAAATAAGTATAAACTTAATCTGGGAAATCAGATGATATTTTCCGATGCCCAAACGGTTTGGACCTACCTTCCGGAATCCAACGAAGTACAAATTGCCTCGGCAGAAGGACTGGAAGACAATAATCCGCTGGAAATACTAACCAACTGGGAAAAAGAATATCGCTCGAAGTATATCCGTACCGAATTTGTTTCCGGAAATACCATCGACATTATCGACCTGGTGCCCCTGGAAGGAAAGTCTTTCTTTAAAGTGCGCCTGCGTATTTTACAAGATTCCAAACAGCTGGTTAGTTCCACGATCTTTGATAAAAACGCCACAACCTATACCTACATCATTGAAGACTACAAAACCAACAAAGGATTGCCTGACAGCACATTCCAATTCAACAAATCCAATCATCCTGATGTTGAAGTCATCGATCTGAGATAAGCTGTTAAGTTTTTTTCAAGGCATAAACAAATATCCCCGCGAACCGGAAATCCGGCTCACGGGGATAAACATTTTTATACAATAAATTAGTAATCAGTAAATTTACTGAATAATCAACCGATTGACATGAATCTGATCTCCATCAATCAGTTTGATTAAATACACCCCAGCAGACAAATCGGAAACATCAAGCTGTTGAACCCATCCATTGATTTTCTTTTGCAAACGCCCGGTAGCATCAAATATCATAATTTGGGCTTGCTCCGAATAATTTCCGTCAATTCTGAAAGAAGAACTTGCCGGATTCGGAAAAATTTCCAAACTGCTGTTGTTATTAATATCGACGGATAAATTCAGATCGGTATTCTCATAATATTTAAAAGCACCTCCGTATTCTCCAACCATTAAATCCAGATCCCCATCGTTGTCCAGATCGCCACAAGCCGGAATGGCAATTTCATAAGTTGGAATAAATGCAAACGGATTTGTCTGAGGTGCAGCAAACTGGGGATTAGTAGCCGATCCGGTGTTTTCAAAATAGGAGATACTCCCATAATATTCGCCCACGATCAAATCATAATCACCATCCCTGTCGAAATCACCGAATGCAAGCGAGGGAATCATGTATGCCGAATCCAGCCCAAATGGTAATGACTGTGGCGGACCGAATTGCGGATTGGTTGGACTGCCAGTATTTTCGAAATATTTAATGTTTCCGTAATACTCGCCTACAAACAAATCATAATCACCATCCCCATCAATATCGACAAATTCGGGCAATGCAAATTGCGAGGCTTTTGTCAGGCCAAACGGATTAGCCGTTGGCCCTGAAAACTGTGGAGCATTAGGCGTACCGGTATTTTCAAAAAACCTCATATTCCCGTAAAGCTCCCCTACCAGCACATCAATATCACCGTCACCATCGATATCCGCAGCAGTTGGTGCTGCAATAATGTAGGTAGCCGACAGGCCCATGGGGTTCACCTGAGCACTACCAAACTGAGGGTTATGCGCATCGCCGGTATTTTCAAAATAGTTTAAATTTCCATAATACTCACCTACCAGCAGATCCAGGTCACCGTCATTATCCATGTCAGCAAAGGCAGGAAAAGAATACTCATAAACAGAATCCAGCCCAAAAGGATTGGTCACAGGAATAGCAAAGCTTTGCGCTTCAGCCTGGTTCGAGAAACTCAATCCTAAAATCAGAGTGAGCGAACCGAGAATTGTTTTCATACTGGCAGGAGCCAAAACAGCCCGCAAATCAGCTAAAAGGGCTTTAATTTTACCCAAAAGATGACGGATTTGCTCTTGCAGACTTGTATCCTGCTGTGCAACCAAAGAGTCAAGCTGATTAATTTTGTTCTTTAGTTGCCGTTGTTTTCTGGCATAATGTTGATTTTTCATTTTTTTTATTTAAGAAATAGGTTTGTTTTTTGCCCAATAGGTGGCCTTAGGAATCATTAATCCCAATTTATGGTCGTACTTGATTGTATTCATGATATTCGGTCGCAGCATTTCGGGAAAAATACGGAGGTCATAGATTTCATCCAGTGATGTCTTGTAAGTAATATTTCCGGCCACGGAAGCCGTCGGCAGATGCACAACCACTATCCCTGCCTGGTTTGCCTGATGTGCAAAGTCAAGTTTGGCAAAGGTGGAAGAATTTTCGCGTAACTTTGATAAGCCAATAAAAAGATAATCCCGGTATAAATCCATCCCTCTAACAAACCCATCCAGTTTAATGACAGTCTTGTGCTTTCCGCTGTCCACGTCAACCTCAATAAGTTCTCCTGTTGCCGACAGCAATACATATAGTTTATTGTCGTATAATCTGGGAGAATGTGGCATCGCCAGTCCTTCGGCTACTATTCGATCTGACTCCACGTCAATAATAATTCCGGATTTTGTAATGTTTTCCCGCCAGCTTTGCATGGAATTTCCACGGTTAAATGCTGTAACATATTTAGGATGACCATCTTTTAGTGCCATTCCATTCAGATGACAACGGTCTTCTGAAGCCAGCTTATCAATAAACGGTGGCTTCCAGACAGGATGGAAATTATAGTCGTCATCAATCGTTACAATACAGGAAAACAAGGTATTTACAGCGTATAATGTGTTGTTATGCCCATAATTCAAATCATGAATATCCAGGGGGCCCGTATGAAATGTTGCACGTGGCATGAACAGGGCGTCATATATTCCCGGTGATTTAGGATAATGACGTGCCAGATCATTAGAATTTCTAAAGGTAATGATCTCATCTTTTGTTGCCAAAGCCATTTTCCCTTTTTCGCTATCCAGGGCAATGCCCATCGGTTTGGCAAATGTCCGGGGAAGCTGAATGATGTGGTTCTCATCTTTGGGGGAAATAAAAATCAGCTTTCCGGCCTGATACGTTGATATTCCAATGGAACAGCCCAGCTTAAATAACAGTTCCGGAAGCTGAGGCGTATAGCTACAACTAAAAGGGGCAAGCGCTTTTTGATCCTGGGTGTTTTTCACAGAAATAATTTTACGCCAAATTTAGCCATAATTCAATAGTAAAATATCTGAAAATGTTAATAAATCATAAATAACCAATGGATAACTAATGGGCAATTTATGGTGACAGCATCATAGAGATAGAAAGGGAAAAGTATGTAAAATGTAAATATTTAGAAGCTTAAAGCCATGCGTAATTTGTTGGCGGTTGCATCTGTATTTTCAAAAAGGATGCAGGTTAAAGGAGTTCCCATTTATTTTTACCTGGTTTTTTAATACCAAGAAAACCAATAATAGCAGGATGATCATTTTGGGCAATATCGTCAAAATCAGGATCACGTACTACTTTATTAATATTCAGGTTAATTTCGCTTTCTATCGAGTCTACGTTGGTCAGATTTTCACTTAACTGTTCATCCTTAATATATTCGCTATTTATACCTCGCACAAAATCAATAGCCTGACCTGCTAAAGATACAAATATTATATTATTTGAATTTTTTTTCAGCTTATCCAATTGAATACTTTTATTGGTTAAGATGTTTACAGAGTCGCCGGTTTCTTTTGAAACTACAACATAATGGTAATAATGTTCCTTGTCATCATTAACATAATCCCCCTGACTGGTGTATAAAAGTTTAAGTTTTTCACCATCTTTTAAAGCATCTTCTGCTATATTAAACTCACTGATATCCCAATATTCAAGAGTTTTATCGTTGCAGGCTGAAATAATGATCAGTATCAAAATAAAAAGTAAGTTGTTTCTCATCTGTTTAATTTTTTTTATTCCTTGCTTGCCCCGTGAAATGCGACGATAGGAGCTATTTCACCGGGGTTCCTTGTTCCTTTAATAATATCAGAAAAAATAATAAGTAGCCAGGAGCACTCTGACATTTTGCACGGTCTGGTAGTCGGTAACTTTGAGTTTCTGGTCCAATTGCAGGTTACCACTGTCATCATTTTCGGCGTAGGCGGCTACGGTATATTCGCACTCAGCAGCAAACCTGAACTTGCCGCTATTGAATATAACCCTGGGAGAAACCCGGAACACATGACTAATATTTGTTCCACGCGCATAATCATCATAAAGAGAGGAAGCTGTAGTATTCTGAGGATCAAATACACTTTGGCTTACTTTATCTGCAGCACCCAGGTTTTGGGTATATCCGCCGAACAGTCCCACCTTAAATTTATTACCGTTAGTATGCATATCTATCCAGGTGCTGAAAGTACTTACCGGCGTATATTCCCTAAAGTCTTTCACCGTGTCGGTAATGTCCTGGATAGCAAAGCCACCAATCATCAAGCCGTCGAATGCATTTTGGGCATATATACCCTGCATTTTGACAGTAAACTTATCCAGGTCCAGTCGCAGGAAGGCATTGGCGGTTGTACTACCCAGCCCCTTATCAGTCTGATAGCCTTTAGTTGTTGATAAACGTGGCATCATCTTCTTATACCCTGCAGTAGCACCAAAAAGGAGCTTCGGAGTGATATTGACTTTCAGACGAGCGTGCATATCCGGTATCATGGAATTACTCAGGCTACTATAGCCACCAGGGCTGCTAAAATCGCGCTGTGTAGCTGCTGCCAGCGCAAGGCTCACAGCTTTACTAAACTGATGGCTCAATCTGATCTGCGGGTTTCGGGAAAAATACTGAAACGGTACGCCTGTATTAAAAGACACGGTGCCCGGGAAACAACTTTCCGCAAACATCATATGCCAGTATTGTCCGCTTAGCAGTTGTGTGTTACCCCAATCCAATTTCACAAATGCATGGCGCAGGCGAAATCCGTTGATATCTGGATTGCTCTGCCCAAAAAAGGCCCCTTCGATTATGCCCGAAGTTTTAGCACCAAATGCCTCTGGACCAGCAATTTTGCCAGTTACCCTTGATTGTATTGACAGGAAATTAATGCTTCCCCGTGCGTTGATATCTTTCCCATCAGGATCCTCGTTCACAGGTGCAGGATACAACAGAAATTGCCCTTCGCGTACGCTGATATTTTGACGGGAATCATAAAAAAAGTCATTTTTCACAAACCCCGACCATGATATTCCATACTTCTTTTCCTCTTGCTGTTGGGCTTTGAGCAAGCTTCCTAATCCGGTTAATAAAACAAATAGCAAAAATAATTTTTTCACGGTTACAATTTTTTATGATTATTATTTCTATTCTTTAGGTGGAGGGAACAATTTGCGTAGTAAACTCCTTTTCTTTTTCGGCCTGTTTAGCAGAACATTCAGATTATTTTCAGCTGTTAGGTTTTCATCCCAAAGCTTCATTGCCCTGGTATAGTTTACCAGCGCGGAATCATAATTACCATTGTATCGGCATATCATTCCCAGATTATTGTAGGCAACCGAAAGACGACGGTCAATTTCCGTTCTGGTCGCTTCAAATTCATCAAGACGTTTTTCCAAAAATTTCTCCTGTTCCTCTTCCGGATAATCTTCCAGGCCTGCAACAAAATCATTTTTGATCATCTTTCTCCAGTCAGACCTGTCTGAGTCAGCATACTTTATTTTCCATTTTTTATATATCAATAGAGCAGTATTGACTTCCTTTTTCGCTATTGCAAGCAGGCTATCATCGGAAATATCCGCCATTAAGTTCTGATCCGGTAAAAGGCTGTCGCGATGTAAAACAACAGTAAGATACACTGCAGCACGGTTATTTGCCAAAACGCCGGTTTCGAAAGAATTCAGATAATGGGGTATTTCACTGTATATCTGCTCAACAGAATCCAGCAGTTGAATCACAGCCTTAAAATCACCAGCTGCTGCCATTTTATTGTAATCTTCATACAATGTTCTAGCCGACCTGATTCTTGGGTCCACCTTGCTGTTGAGCCGGCTATAATAAAGATGAGCACCTAAAAGGCTTACAATTACTACAGCCAGCATAATCAGCACAATAATTCTTATTCTCTTATCTCGAATCAGTTTCATGAAGTATGGACATTTTCAATCAGGAACTTTCGGATATGTAAAGGCGTTTCCGGTGTGAGCCTGGCCACAATAATATGAGTGATAATAGCCAATGGCGCGCCAAAAACAGCAAAATACCATGCGCCGAGATAATAATCTACAAATTCATGGAACGGCCATATCCAACCCATTTTTCCGGCAATAAAATAAGCGATAGCAATAGCCGAGACCAGTCCACCGGCGATAAGACCGCCAATAGCGCCTTGTTTGTTGGAGCCGCTCCACCATATCCCAAGCAGGAATAGCGGGAAGATAGTGCAACCGGCCAACGAAAAGGCCACAGCCACCAGTTGCCCGATCAAGGCCAGTTTAAGTAATGCTATGGAGGCCACAATAACGGCCATAACCACCGTTGCCCAACGAGCCATTCTCAGTCTCACCTTTGGTGAAGAGTCAGGATAAAAAACGCGGACATACAGGTCATGAGCAAAAGCCGAGGATCCGGCTACCAACAGCCCCGAAACAGTGGAAAAGGCCGCTGAAACACCACCGGCAGCCAAAAGGCCAACGACAAGTGGATGAATATTCCCCAACTGAGCTGTGTATACAACAATAGCATCTTTTTCCAGGTAACCGATCTCAGGATGAGCCGACAATATCCGCCCCAAAGCAGAATATACCGGAGCACTCCAGTAAAGAATACAAATAAAGAACAATCCCCAGACTACTGACCAGCGTGCATCACTAACCTTAGGCACCACATAAAAACGTTGCAAAACATGTGGCAAGCCTGCCGTGCCAATCATCAAAGAAAAGGAAATAGCTATCCACTGAAAAAAGGTAGTATCGTAAGCCGTATCCCACGGCATAGCATATTCCGGCATGGCGACCGAAGAAAACTGATGCCCGTATTTATTGATCAGCGCCGAAGCCTCGGCCATTGGGATGCCATTCACTACATCAGACACAACCGAACCATAGCCGATCTGAGGCACAACCCAAAAATAATCAAACTTAAACATTAGAATAAACAGCGGGATCAAAAAAGAAATGATGATTACCACGTATTGTATTTGCATGTTTTTGGTCACGCCAAGCATGCCAGAGAGAAGTGTATAAGAAAGAACCACGGCCCCACCTATCACCACCGACATCCAATAGGGCATGCCCAGTATCCATTTAAACATGAGTCCGATTCCTCCAAATTGTCCAACGCAATAAGCAATGGAAATTAAAATAGCAATAATAGCCCCTACAGCACGTAAGTTGCGGGAATAATAGCGGTCACCAATGAAATCCGCGGCGGTAAACTTCCCATATTTACGAATCTGACCGGCCATGAGGATCAATAAAAGCACATAGCCACCAGTCCAGCCTACCACATAAGAAAGCCCATGATAGCCAAGCCCATACATAAGGGCAGCCATACCAAGGAAAGAGGCAGCACTCATCCAGTTGGAAGCAATGGCCATACCAGATCCTACCCTGGAAATCTTACGGCCTGCAGCATAAAAATCGGTGGTGTCTTTAGCACGAAAAACAATACCCACCAAAATAAACAATACCAGGATGATAATTAGAAGGATAGCCGGGCCGAGTTTAAAACTCCCTTCAAGGTCAATGGCAGAGTTTGCAGCTCCTGCTATCATTGTGCTCAACATTAAAACTAAAAGTGTAAATATCTTCTTCATATTTTTTATTTTTCTGATTATTAATCCTGTATATTGTGCTTTTTATTTTGAGAATCAGCAGTAATGCAATAAAGCCAGCATAGAACAACGAAAAGGATCAGCAGTAAAACAGCAGTATAAAAGTAGTGAAACGGAAATCCGAGGACAATTGTGTCGGTGAGTACAGAGCGGTTGTGGATAAGATAAGCATCAAGGATATTTTCAAGTTTCCGAATCTGCTCAGGGGATAATTGTTCCGGATAATCCGTACGCAGCTCCAGGGGCAGCTTCCTGATTCTCACATCCGATTTCATCAGTTGTAACATAGGCGCAGCATGAGCCTGTAAACGAAACTTCGCATCCTGATAAACCGGATTCATCACATCCGAAGTAGTATCTTTCACTGCTTTGAATTTGCTTATCTCATCCGACAGCATATGTTTTCCCTCCTCCCCTGCAATATTAAAGAAAGCCCAGCTCATACTTTTCTGAAGCCTTTCCCGCTCATCAGGAGTGATAAAGATCTTGGCCAGCACACTGAGGTTAACCCTGGCAAATTTCCGGTAATCCGCCGTTGTGGCACTTTCTGTATACACTGAAGCCTTGATGGTCTGATACGTTTCCCAGTCTGGCTCGGGCGTTGGTTTTTCAAGCACTTTCAACAGAATCTGGAATCCGAAAACGGCTACAGCCCATACGGAAACAAGCCAGATTACCATATTGCGGTTGGCTTTGGTTCGTTTGTTGGAAGGCTTGAAAAAACTGGTGTGATACTCTTGTTTTTTCTTTTCCATACTTGAAATTTGGGTTTGTTTTAATTTCCCTCAAATATATAGCATAAAACACCCTATAACAAGCCTCTTGAACATTTTTTTTATTTGAAAACGTGTATTTTATGCTCTGTTACAACAATAACAATAAAAAATAAAATGTTAAATATACAGTAAAAATTATGTCAGATATATAATGCAATTGGATTGCTTGTATGTTTGTATGAAATAAAAAAAGCAATCCCCCCCCGGAAATTATCCCAAATCGGCTATAGCTTGTAATTCAGCGTCATCGTACACCAGCTTCTATGATTACGCATTCCTTGTTCCTTGCTTGCCCCGTGAAACGCGACGGCAGGAGCTGTTTCACCGGAGTTCCTTGTTCAATGTTCAATGTTCGGTGTTCAATGTTCAATGTT
>JBNJHE010000078.1:0-12425 GCA_051748205.1 Bacteroidota bacterium
GTGTGTGTGTTAAAGTTTTTGTCATGGCTCGGTTCATCTGTCTATATATTGTTCCTTGCTTGCCCCGTTAAATGCGACGATAGGAGTAGATTTAATGGGGTTCTGTGTTGGCTATTGCGCTATCTTATCGCTCATCTCTCACAACTCATCTCTCATTCTCTCATTCTCTTAAGTCTCTTCGTTCGTCCTCTCGCATCATCGCATTATTCATTACGCTATTTCATAATAGCTTTCGGTTAATTGTAATGAACCTATTCCACCAGTTCAAAGTTCATTTGTTTCTTGGACAAGTCCACACTTTTGACAATAATATTAACCTTATCGCCTAATTGGTAGACTTCATGGTGTTTATGTCCAACAACTCTGTAATTGTCTTCATCCAGATAATAGAAGTCGTCTTTCATGGTTTTGAGCGAAACCATTCCTTCGCAGTGGCTTTCGGTAAGAGCAACAAAAATTCCCCATTTACTTACACCAGTAATTGTTCCTTCAAATTCTTCTCCTACTTTGTCAAATAGATACTCCGCCTGTTTTAGTTTGATAGATTCGCGTTCTGCTTCCATTGCGCGGCGTTCTAATTCAGAACAGTGTTGTGATTTTTCTTCATAATCGGCAGAAGGCACACTATTTCCTCCACTCAGATAATGAAACAATAAACGGTGTACCATCAAATCAGGATAGCGTCGAATAGGTGAAGTAAAGTGTGAGTAGTATTTAAAGGCTAAGCCATAATGTCCTATATTTTGAGTAGAATATTCTGCTTTAGACATTGTACGCACAGCAATGGATTCAATCAAATTTTGTTCACCGGTGCCGGCAATTTGCTTAAAGAGTTTATTGAATGAATTGCTAATTCCTTTTTTGGAGCCTGTATTCATTTTATAACCCAGTTTGGCAACAAAATCAGCCATGGTGTTCAGTTTTTCCGGATTGGGTTCATCATGTATTCGGTAAATAAATGTTTTGGGTTTATCTTTCCCTGACGGTTTGCCAATAAATTCGGCTACTTCGCGGTTTGCCAGCAGCATAAATTCTTCCACCAACATATGGGCTTCTTTTTGTTCTTTGACATAAGCCCGGATAGGATGGCCTTTGTCATCCAATTCGAACTTAACTTCTGTAGAATGAAAAGCAATGGCGCCTTTTTCGAAGCGACGTTTTCTCAATATTTGCGCCATTTCATTCAGCTTCAGAATTTCATCCTTATAATGACCTTTAGTGGTTTCAATAATATCCTGTGCTTCTTCATAGGTAAAGCGTTTATCCGAGTTTATTATTGTTTTTCCAAACCAGCGGTTTTTCACATTGGTGTTATCATCTATTTCAAAAACAGCAGAAAATGTAAGTTTTTCTTCATTCGGCCTTAATGAGCAAACCTTGTTTGAGAGCACTTCGGGTAGCATCGGAATTACACGGTCTACCAGATAAATGGACGTTGCACGGCTGTATGCTTCATCATCAAGCTGGCTTCCTGGCTTAACATAGTGCGATACATCGGCAATGTGGATTCCCACTTCATAGTTCCCGTTTTTTAGCTTTCTTAAAGAAATAGCATCATCAAAATCTTTAGCATCTTTAGGGTCGATAGTAAAAGTCGTGATATTGCTGAAATCTCTACGGCCTTTTTTTTCTTTTGACGGAATGGACAGTGGTATGTTAGCTGCATCTTTCTCCACTTTTTTAGGGAAACTTAGCGGAAAATTATAACTGGCCAAAATGGAGTTCATCTCTACATCGTTGACACCGGGTTTCCCCAGTACCTGGGTGATCTTTCCAAAAGGATTTTTTGAATGCTCCGGCCAGTCGGTGATTTCGCCAATGGCTTTATCACCATTTTTAGCTCCATTAAGCTCATTGAGTGGAATAAATAAGTCTACTGTTATGGACAGGTTATCCGGTATCAGAAAAGCAAATTTGCTGGAGACTTCAAGCTTTCCAACGAATTGTTTGTTTCCTCTTTCCAAAATCTCTACTACTTGTCCTTCCAGCTTGCGTCCTTTTCGCTTTGGGAAAAGAAAGACTTTTACCCGGTCTTTATTTAATGCACGGTTGGTATTATTGGCTGCAACATAAATATCTTCATCACATTCTTTGGTTTCAATATAGGCTTTACCCGTTTGTTTCATATCTACAATGCCTTCTACCATACGCTTTTCAGTATGAGAACCAATATGTTGCGGATTAAGTTTGAATTTACCGCGGCGTTCTTGTTGTAAAGCTCCGTCAGATTCCAGGTCTATGATGATTTGCTTAATTAGATCGCGTGATACTTTGTCCTTAAGCCCAAGCGCTGAAGATACTTGTTTGTAGTTGAATCCGGAAAATGGATCTCCGGCAAAAATATGCATTACCTGTTCGGCTATAGCGTTTTTCGTATTTCGTTTTCTTTTTTTCTTTGTGCTCATGTATTCATTTTGATTTTAGATATTCTAATTGATTCAAAATTAATATAATTCTGGGGATTTTAGTTTTATGAAAAGAATTATTTTTGGAATATGCTTATTAATAGAGAATATCGTTGGTAGGTTTTGTACTGGTTAAACAAACTATGGTCGATATTGTTAAATAACAAACAAACTTTTTGTATATTTAGCCAAACAAAAAAATGAATATTATGTCAAATTATCATGAGCCAGCCGAAGAGCTGAGTAAACAAGCACGTGATTTTTCCCGTGCTCTAAATAGCTTAAAAGAGGAAATTGAAGCCGTTGATTGGTATCATCAGCGAGTAGATTTATCTGAAAATGAGGAACTGTCCGAAATCATGGCGCACAATCGAGACGAGGAGATAGAACATGCTTGCATGACATTGGAATGGCTTCGTCGTAATATGCCTGGATGGGACGAGGAATTGAGAACTTATTTGTTTACCGAAGGCAATATTGCGCATCTCGAAGAAGGTGAAGAAGGCGAAAGCCATAGTTCCGCAGACAAATCAGATTTAGGAATTGGAAAAATCAAATAAGAGAAAGGAAACATCATGGATATTTTAAGAAAATCATTAGCCCCTGTTTCTGAACAGGCATGGGAGGAAATTAATGATGAAGCAAAAAATACATTGCAAACAGTTCTTTCTGCTCGACGTTATGTCGATGTGGATGGCCCTAAAGGGCTCGACTTCTCTGCAGTTAAGCTAGGGAAGCTTGATATTCCTGCAAGGCAGGCAAAGAACGATGTGCAATTTGGTATCCACCAGGTTTTGCCTATGGTAGAAACCAGGATACCGTTTGAACTGGATATCTGGGAGCTGGATAATGTCGAGCGTGGCAATGAAGATATCGACCTGGATAATCTGCAGGAAGCGGCTTATAAAATTGCTGCTTTTGAGGAAAAAGCAATTTATCATGGCTTTAAGCAGGCGAATATCGAAGGAATGCTCAATGCCAGTGATCATAGCCCTATGGAACTGACTGAAAATATGGACTCTATTGTGGAGCTGCTGTCTCAGGCCATAGTGAAATTTCAGAAAAAAGGTGTGCATGGCCCGTTTAATTTTGTGGTAGGCCCTGAGATTTATCAAAAATTGAACAGCCATATGAAGGGTTACCCTTTGCGCAAACAAGTGGAAAAAGTAATAGAAGGAGAAATTATTCTTTCTCACGAAATCGAGCAGGCCCTTCTGGTATCTGCCAGAGGTGGCGATTTTCGTCTTACTTTGGGCCAGGATTTGTCCATCGGATACGAAAATCATAATAACAAGAAGGTGCAGCTTTATTTAATGGAGTCGTTTACATTCCAGATTCTTGATCCGGCTGCCATTATGTTGTTTAAATAAATGGTGTTAAGTATAAGAAATGCGGCTTGAAATAGGTCAGGCCGCTTTTTAATTATTTATGACAGACAAACTTAATGTGTTCTGGTTCCGCAGGGACTTGCGGTATTTTGACAATCATGGGTTCTACAAGGCACTGATGGATGAGTTGCCTGTAATGCCTGTGTTCATTTTTGATGCTAACATCCTGGATGATCTTACAGATCTTTATGATAAGCGGGTCAATTTTATTTATCATAAATTGAGTGAGTTAAACCAAAAATTCCTGGAGCATCAGAGTTCTATTCTTGTCAAATTTGGCAAGCCGACGGAAGTTTTTGGCGAATTGCTGAAACAATATAATATTGACAATGTTTTTGCTAATCATGATTACGAACCTTATGCACGTAAGCGTGATGAACGCGTTGAGAATTTGCTGAGGAAGCATGGGGTTTCTTTGCATACATTCAAAGATCAGGTGATTTTTGAAAAATCTGAGGTGGAGAAAGATACAGGAAAACCCTACAGCATTTACACAGCATACAACGCAGCCTGGAAAAACCTGGTCGACAAAAAAGATTTAAAGAGTTATCCGTCAGAGGAATATTTGTTTAATCTTACAAAAAATATTCACGAGTTTCCGATTATGGAAGATATTGGGTTCAAGCCCTCTTTTATTGAATATCCTTCGCCTTATCCTTCCAGAGAAATTATAAAAAATTATCACAAAACAAGGGATTATCCCTCTTTTAATGGCACTACACAAATTGGAATTCATTTACGTTATGGATGTGTTAGTATACGACAAATGATGCAGTTGGGACAAGAGTATAATCAAACATGGATGGATGAATTGATATGGAGGGAATTTTTTATGATGATTCTTTATCATAATCCGTATGTGGTGAAACTGGAGTATAAACCCAAATACCGGCTGATGCCGTGGAGGCACGATGAGGACGATTTTGAACGATGGGCCCATGGAGTAACAGGATTTCCATTGGTAGATGCAGGCATGAGAGAACTCAATGAAACCGGATATATGCATAATCGCGTGCGCATGGTAACCGCCAGCTTTCTGACAAAGCATTTGTTAATCGACTGGCGTTGGGGTGAAGCATATTTTGCTGAAAAATTGTTGGATTATGAATTGGCTTCGAATAATGGTAATTGGCAGTGGGCAGCTGGTACGGGCTGTGATGCGGCACCTTATTTCAGGATTTTTAATCCAACTACTCAAATCCAACGCTTTGATCCTGACATGAACTATGTGCATCATTGGATCAAAGATATCAATGAGCTGTCCTATCCCGCTCCTATGATTGACCATAAGCAAGCCCGGGACAGAGCCCTGGCAACATACAAAGATGTCCTTAATTCTGTAGAATAAAATGGATACCCAATTATCTTCCAGACAGATGGAAATTCTTATTGCTGCAGTAAAACTGATAGAAAATGGAGGTATTTGTAATGTTACAATTAAGAACCTGGCCCAAACCATTAGTGTTACTGAAGGCGCTATATATAAACACTTTAAAAGCAAGGATGAAATCCTTTCTCAAACACTGGAAATGGTGCGTGGTGATGTGATGGATGTTTACCATAAAGCCATTAACTCTTCTGATACACCTCTAATAGCTTTAAAAAATATTTTCGTAAGACAGGCCGCTGTTTTTGAAAATAACCCTGCGGATGTTGTGATTCTTCTCTCGGAATCGTTTTTTAAAGAAATGAAAACCCTGAAAAAATGTATTTTTTTAATTCAGAGTGATAGCCATTCTATTGTTAAAGCGATTATTGAAAAGGGACAAAGGCAAAATCAAATTCGCAGTGATGTTTCAGCCGAACAACTCACAATAATCTATGAAAGCAGGTTCCGGTATTGTTTGAGACAATGGTATATGTCAGATTTTAAAGTAGATATAAAAAAAGAATGTTTGCAGGCCTGGGAAACAACTTTTTGCTTAATAAAGAAATAAGGCAGATATCGGACACAATGAATAATCACTAATTAGAATAAAGATAAATTACTGCATTAATGGAGGTAAAGGGTTACTTACCACTATAAGGTTTTGCTATATTTGATGCAAAGCATAGAAAATGGGATTTATCAAAAAACTCTACCCTCCCCAAAGTTGGAGAGTGCCTGTTATTATTTCACTGGGTATATTGTGTGGGATTGGTGCATATCTGGTGCATGTTTCCCGTGCTGCTTCCTACCTTTCTGATGAGCCCGAAACATGTATTAATTGCCATGTGATGGTTCCGCAGTATTCTACCTGGGCGCATAGTTCTCATCGCGAAGAAACCAACTGTAATGATTGCCATGTGCCACATGATAACTTTGCTAACCATTACTATTTTAAGGCAAAAGACGGATTACGTCATGCTACAATTTTCACCTTACGTAATGAACCTCAGAGTATAAAAATTAAGCATGCCGGAATAAATGTAGTACAGCAAAATTGTATTCGTTGTCATGAAGATCTAATCGAAGGAGGAACGATGGGAAATGCGAATCCAGAGTTGGTAGAGTTACGCAAAGAACGCTTGTGCTGGGAGTGCCATCAGACTGTTCCTCATGGAGATGTCAGAAGTCTGTCGAGTACACCTAATGCTATTGTTCCCTTGCCGGAAAGTCCTGTTCCGGAGTGGTTAAAAAAACAGATGAAAAAACAAAAATGAGTTAAAACAAATATTATGAATTGGGCCATGATCCGCCTAAGGCGGAACATACACACTAGACTATGATATAATTAACAATTATGTGAGAGGAGTTTGATTTGTCATGGCGAGCTCCCCCGTATCAATGACGGTTAAGCAGATAAGCATTAAAATCAAAATTCTATACATATGAAACCAATACGAGAACAAGTAAAACAAAAGCCATGGTTAGGCTGGGTGCTGTTTTTAGCAACCATGGTTATCGTTTTTTTACTGGGACTGCTCGCTTCTTCGGTTATTGAAAGAAGGGAAGAAGCCGTTTTTGCCTATACACCACAAGTCGATCACTCGCAATGGGAACCAAGGAATGAGGTGTGGGGCACAAATTTCCCGGAACAGTATGATCGTTACCGTGCAACACTGGATACAACTTTCAGCTCAAAATATAATGGAAATGCATTTGTGGATATGCTGGAAGAATATCCCGAGCTGGTTGTGTTATGGGCGAATTATAGCTTTTCAAAAGAATATAATCAGGGACGTGGACACGCTTATGCCATAGAAGATATGTGGAATATTCTAAGAGTTGGGTCTCCTATGGAGGGCGAAAAGAGCCCCCAACCCAACACATGCTGGACCTGTAAGAGTCCTGATGTTCCCAGAGTGATGAATGAAGTTGGCCCGGCTGAGTTTTACAAAGGCAGCTGGGAAACCCGCGGCCATCAAATTGTGAATCCTATAGGATGTGCCGATTGCCACGACGCCACCGATATGTCTTTACGCATTTCCAGACCGGCTTTGATTGAAGCCTTTGAATCGATGGGGAAAGACATAAATGATGCTACTCATCAGGAGATGAGAACCCTGGCTTGTGCTCAATGTCATGTGGAATATTATTTTAAAGGTGAACATAATTATTTGACATTTCCATGGAAGAATGGAACCACCATTGAAAAAGTTCTGCAATATTATGATGATATTAATTTTACCGATTGGACGCATGGTATTTCGAAGGCGCCAATGTTAAAAGCCCAGCATCCCGATTATGAGTTGTTTATAACTGGTATCCATGCCCAGCGAGGTTTAACATGCGCTGATTGCCACATGCCGTATATGAGCGAAGGTGGTCAAAAGTTCTCGGATCATAAAGTGCAAAGCCCACTGAACTATATCGAAAAAACCTGTCAGGTATGTCATCGTGAGGATGAAAAAGAATTGGTTAATAATGTTTACGAACGCCAGGATAAAATAATCGAAATACGCGGTAAACTTGAAGAACTGCTTGTCAGAGCCCACGTAGAAGCTGGAAAAGCCTGGGAACTGGGCGCTACCCAGGAGGAAATGAAAGATGCTTTGTATGACATTCGGCATGCCCAAATGATGTGGGATTTTATCGCGGCCAGCCATGGTGCTGCATTTCATTCTCCTATCGAATCGAACAGAATTTTGGCCAAAGGGATTAATACTGCTCAAAATGCACGTTTAAAGATAAGCAGGATTTTAATGTCGAAAGGGTTTGATGGTGAAGTTCCTTATCCTGATATCGAAACCAAGGCCAAAGCTCAGGAATATATTGGCCTGGATATGGATAAGTTGAATGCTGATAAAAAGAAGTTTATGAAAGAGGTTGTGCCTGGTTGGATTGAAAAAGCCAAAAAACGGGAGGCGACGTATAAAACTACTGAGCTTTAGTTTTCTATTGAGTTATAAGCCGGGCTATACGAACTCATACGCGGATGATTAAATGCGAGGAGGCGAACGAAGAGAGTGAGAGAGTGAGAGATAAAGAGACTTAAGAGACTAAGAGACTAAGAGAATGAGAGAGTGAGAGAGTGAGAGAGTGAGAGAGTGAGAGAGTGAGAGATAAAGAGACTTAAGAGACTAAGAGACTAAGAGACTAAGAGAGTGAGAGAGTGAGAGATAAAGAGACTTTAGAGAACTAAGAGACTAAGAGATTTATACTGAGAGAAAAAGCGAACACTGAACACTGAACAACAAACACCAAATAGCGATTTAGATAGATGAAGAGAACGATGTGGAGTTATCCCTGGAAATATGCTGAAAGTTTTAGTATAGCATTGGGTATTTTAATTACCGGGATGATTATGGAAGTTGCATTACCTCCAGCCGGAACCTTTATTCCTTCCTGGCCAGGTAATCTGATTATGCTGGGCGTAATTCTTATGGTAGGTTTTGTGCTTCTGGCTTTCAGGAAAATATCGAATATTGTTCAATGGTTAGGATCCGGTTATGCTGCTGTAGCCTTAACAGCTGCTTTTACTTTGCTCATCATTATCATGGGACTGATTCCACAGCGCCCTTCCATGCATTTCTATCATCAATGGGGATGGACACATATCAATGCTTCCTGGCCTTTTTATATCATTGGGTTACTCATGGTTTTCAGTTTGTTCTTATCGGTGTCTAACCGAATACGAAAGCCAAATTCACGGAATATCATTTTTACACTAAATCATTTGGGCCTGATGCTTATACTTTTGGCCGGAGGTTTAGGAAAGAGTGACTTCAAAGAATTGACCATGAAACTTAAAATGAATGAGCCTGTTTGGTATGCTTATAATTCACAAGGTGGACGTATTGATCTGGACTTTGCCCTGGAAATGAATGATTTTGATATTGACTACCATTTGCCGGTATTGCAAATTCTGAATGCAAAAGATGAAATGGTCAAAAGTGTTGAGTTGGATACCTGCGGTAGCACGACAATTTATTTTAAAGATTATCATATTAATGTAGCGAAAGTGTTGCCTGAAGCGATGATGAGCAAGCAGGGCTACGATGTTGTCCGGCATCCGTTAGCAGTAACAGCAGCAAAATTAAGTTATGTAAATAATGATAGTCAGAAAAAATCTACAAGCTGGATAACATCGGGTAATAAAATGCGCCCTCCAACGATGATCGAAATGGATAAGTACACCATTAGTATTCGGAGCCCAATGCCTAAAGTATACAAGACTAAAGCCGGGCTTTTTACAAAAGAAGGAGTGAATGAGTCAGTTGCTATAAAAGTCAATGAACCTATTAAAGTGAATGGTTGGGTGGTTTATCAATCGAGCTACGATCAGGATATGGGGAGATGGTCTGATACCAGCACCTTAATGATTGTTAAAGATCCCTGGCTTGCAGTAATTTATGTCGGTATATTTATGATTATAGCAGGAGCTTTAGGGATGTTTGTTAAAGGTAAATCGTACAAAGTAAAGTCTGATAAATGATAAATATTTATTCAATAATAGAAACGGGAGGCATTGTTCTCTTTCTGATTCCATTGCTAATTATGGTTGTCAGAAGAGGAAACGGGAAGGCTGTTAGGATAGCCGAAGTATGGACCCTGATCAGTTTATTGTTAATGGCTGGCGCTATAGCATTTTTATGGATTTCTTTTGAGCGTCCTCCTATGCGGTCGATAGGGGAAACCAGAATCTGGTACGCCTTTTTTCTGCCTCTAATTGGTTGGTTGACATACAGGCGATGGAAATTTAGCTGGTTTTTAGCTTATAGTTTGCTCATGGCTATCGTTTTTCTAACGATTAATCTCCTGAAACCAGAAGTGTTTATTAAACATTTGCCGCCAGCTCTGCAGAGTGCATGGTTTGTGCCACATGTTATTGTTTACATTCTTGGTTACTCATTGCTGGCCGCATCGGCAATGGTGGCTTTCCGGCAGTTGTTTTTCAGGTCAGCACAACTGGACTCTCCTGCTTTGAACCTGGCTGATAACCTTGTATATGCCGGCTTTGCGCTTATCACCTTTGGACTGTTGTTCGGTGCTTTATGGGCAAAAGTGGCCTGGGGTAATTATTGGTCGTGGGACCCCAAAGAAACCTGGGCACTCATCACCTGGCTGGTGTATTTGATTTATATTCACTATCGTTACCAGCAGCATAAAATTCAAAAATCCAGAACTGCAATGTGGTTGCTGGTCATTGCATTCTTTATCATGTTATTGGCCTGGATGGGGATGAAACTTATCCCTGCTGCACAGGGTAGTATTCATAGCTATTCTTAATGCTACATTTAGCTATTTACTTGTTTCTATTGTATTTATTATTTGATCGGAAACATCCAGCATTAATGGGTTGATTTTATCGCCCCAATAAACAGTCGTATGTGGGAAAGGTATTTCAATATTGTTTTGATCGAAAGATTTTTTCAGGCGCTTTCGGAACTCTCTGCCCACCATCCATTGCTGTATAGGAACTGTTTTTAATCTGGCTTTAATTATAAGGGCACTATCTGCAAACTTATCAAGTCCAAAGATCTCTATAGGTTCTAATATATGTTCACTAAACTCCGGATCATTATAAAGATCATCTCCTACCTTTTTCATAATATCCATAACCTGCTGAGGATCCTCTTTATATGCTACTCCTATATCAAATACCATTGCAGACCAATCTTTGGTCATGTTGGATATTAACGTGATTTCACCATTTCGAATAACATGAACAACCCCGGAAAAATCGCGAAGTGTGGTTGTTCGAAACTCAATCTTTTCTACCAAACCTGCTGTGCCATTAATAATTGCTACATCGCCGTTTCGAACTTGATCTTCTAATATGATAAAAAATCCTGAAATATAATCGCGAACTAACATCTGGGAACCAAAACCCACTGCTAAACCAAGTATACCTGCGCCAGCTATAATTGGTGCAATATTAATCCCAAATTTCTGTAATAATATCATGATAAAAACCACCCATAATATAATTTTCACTAATCCGTGAATTATAGATGTCAAAGTTTCAACTCTTTTTACCGATTCCTTATTTTTTGATATCGAATCTTGAGTACTTCGCTTGAGAAAAGATTTTTCCAGCCTTTTTTTAAAAAGTGATAAAAACTTAATAGCAATAACAAATAAAACAATAAGAATCAAAATCCCTGGTAATTCATGGATTAACCAGTTTTGTGCACTTTTAAGTAATTCAGTCCAAAAATTAGATTCCAAAAATTTTTCCATAACACAGTTTTTTAATAAGTTAATAATGAACAAAATTAAAAAAGCAGCTTGAAAGATAAAAAATATGTGGAGAAATTATGAGGGATAAATGAAAATAAGCCGGCATGAACCGAGCCATGACAAAAACTTTAACGCACACACGCATGATTAAATGCGAGGAGGCGAACTGCCAGAAGGCTATGTCATTGTGCGGTGGGATTCCCCTTTAGGGGTGCGCGCAGAGCGAGTTGGTGATGAAGCGTTGATGTGATGATGCGATAGGGCGAACGAAGAGACGTAAGAGACTTAAGCGAACGAAGAGACGTAAGAGAACGAAGTGACTTAAGAAAATGAGAGAGAGAGTAAGAGAGAGACTGAGAGAAAATGCGAACACCAAACAAGGAACAAGGAACAAGGAACAAAAATTTAAACAGATGAAATGAGGGTGATACGAAGAAACAGCATTAATGAGACTGAATCATAGGCTATTTTGATTTTAAGGTCTTTTAGTTTATCTTAAAAATCATTCAAAAAACGTCGACTTTTTCGTTGGTTTGGGTGTTTTGATCACCAGAAAGCGGAGGTTTTCTTCGCTGGTGTTATACCAGCAATGAACAATATCTTTCGGGCTTTCAATCAAGGTATCTTTTGTTACTTCTTTGCTTTCATCACCGATTAAGACCGTTCCTTTTCCTTCCAGCACATAGAAAATTACATCCACAGGAGTGGCATGTTTTTTCATGCTTTCGCCCGGAGTTAGTGTGATGTGTGTAAGCATGGCTTCGGACTTGTCGACAAAACGCAATTGTTGATAAATTGTTGATAACTCTTTTAGAAATATCTTGACATACGTTGCTGGGGGGGTAATTTTAATGTATTAAAAACCCCAAAATTAAATAAAAATGTATTATAAGTGTTTATTCAAACGGTTAAATGTTTTATTACAACGGGTGATATTTATTTTTGTTTTACTTATTTTTATGATATTAGGAGGCAGTAAGTCACACGCAAAAGAAATTATATGTGTAAAAACTGAAGTTAATCCTG
>JBNJHE010000079.1:0-12151 GCA_051748205.1 Bacteroidota bacterium
CAGGGTTTTATGAATCACTCTCTGGACAACGAGTGATGCTCTTTTGCTATGATTTGCTGATCCGTTGGTTTTTTGTTCTTTTTGCTTATGCTTTTTTTTTAATTTTGAACGGTAAAACAACCCGCTTATGAAACTGCATGAAGTAAAAAACAAAAAAGATGCGCGACATTTTTTAGATGTTGCCCGTGTTATTTATGAAGATGATGATCAATGGGTTTGTCCGCTGGATGCCGAGGTAGAAGCGGTGTTCGATCCGCGTCAGAATACGTTTTTTTCTCATGGAGAAGCCACACGCTGGTATATGACTGATGACAGTGGCAAGCTAATTGGACGTGTCGCTGCCTTTATCAATGAAAAGAAAGCCTATACCTTTAAGCAACCTACCGGTGGTATGGGATTCTTTGAAAGCATCAATGACCGCGAGGTGGCTTTTGCCTTATTTGATACTGCCCGCGCATGGCTTGAAGACCGCAAAATGGAAGCTATGGACGGGCCTATTAATTTTGGTGAAAATGATTCTTTTTGGGGTTTACTCGTCGAAGGATTTACCCAACCTGGCTATGGAATGCAATACAATCCACCTTATTATAAAGACTTTTTTGAGGCTTATGGCTTTTATCCATATTTTAATATGTATAGCAATCATCTGAATGTAGAGAATGGATTAAAGCCCAGATTTTTAAGAATTGCACAGCGTGTGTTGAATAATCCAGACTATAGTTTTGAGCATTTTGATGTTAAACGCAAAGAGCGGTATCTTAATGCTTTGCTGGATGTATACAACGCTGCATGGAAATACCATGAGAACTTCCAGCCAATGACTTATGATGCCCTGAGTAAGTCGTTTGCTAAAGCTAAGCCTATCATGGATCAAGAAATGATCTGGTATGTCTTTAAGAATAATGACCCGGCAGCTTTTTTAATTATGTATCCTGATGTGAATATGATTCTGAAGCACTTTGACGGAAAAATGAACCTGTGGAATAAACTGCGGTTTCTTTATATGAAAAAGCGCCATTATATGACTCGGGCACGTCTGGTGATTATGGGAGTGAAACCAAAGTACCAAAAACTGGGTCTTGAAAGTGGTATCTTTGCCAGCCTTAATGAAGTGATGAAGCATAAGCCCTGGGTTAAGGAACTGGAGCTATCCTGGGTGGGTGATTTTAATCCCAAAATGCGGGTGATTCATGATGCTGTTGGTAGTGTCCCGGCAAAAAAACATATTACATACCGGAAACTGTTTTATAAAGAAGAAGAGCAGCACTCTAAAATAATCCGCTGATGTTTTGGTGATGGTTTAGGCTTCAACAAAAGGATCATTGTCAAGCGGAGGATTGTCTGAATAGCTTCCCATAAAATTGTTGATGCGTTGCAGGTATTGCTGTTCTGTCTCTTGCCCTAATTTTAGTCTTTTGATTTGATTTTCAGCCTCCTCTTCAAACCAGGGAAGTAAAAACCTGGCGGCAGCGTGCTCAGTATTGTCAGTGGTCATCATAATATGACTAACTTCATCAATTAATTCATTGAGGATTTGCTCTGCTTGTACTTTTTTATCCTGATCGTTCATCTGTTCATAATTTTGATTTTAATGGTCAGCACCTGTTCCGATGCTAATCGGGATGGAGCTCGCCATGACACATCATCTTTCAACTATACATTTTTCCTTTTTTAATCATGCGTGTGTGTTAAAGTTTTTGTCATGGCCCGGTTCATTCAACTGTTTTTATAAGCCAGCGTTACAAATGTATTAAATTTTGTATTTTCTTTGGCGGAATTTATATCCAAAAAGTACGAATAGCAGGAATTGTCATTCTATTTGACCTAAACTACATGATTAATCATGGAGAAGCAGAATTTTTTCTTTGGGGATAAAAATTGTTAGTTCCAGATGGTCAGTTTTTTTGATTATTGGAGGCAAATGAATGATACCGTATTTTGTATTTAGCCAGTGATGGCCGGAAGGGCGATACAGCAAGGTTCCGTTAATTGCCAGTTGGTTGTCTGCTTTTGTCGTTTGTATGTCGGATGTTTTAAAGGCCAGATGTGTGCCGGATTCATTTGTTGAAAAGAATTCATTGGGGGCCTGTCTCAAGTCGATAATGTTTTCATATCCAAGCAGGGCAGCGGTGTAAGTGTCATGAATATTCCAGAAAAAATCTTTAGCCGGCCCAAAATGGTGTAGTTGTCCCTGATGCATGATTCCTGCTTTATTGGCCAGGTTAAGTGCTTCTCTTGTATCATGGGTGATGTGCATGATTGTTTGCCCTTGCTGGTTTAGTTGCCAAAGGCGCTGAATGAAATCATGCTTTAGTTGATTGTCAAGTGAGGATAAGGGTTCATCGAGCAATAGCAGTTCTGGCTTTGCCGCCATAACTCTGGCTAAAGCAACACGTTGCTGCTCTCCTCCGGATAGCTTTGAAATTGGTTTATCCAGGTGGCTTTTCAGGTCAAAGTCTTTAGCAAGCTGCTCTACCTGGCTTTTCTTTTGCTTTTTTGGTTTAACAGCATAGCCAATATTTTCTCTTACACTCAGATGAGGAAATAATGCCAGGTGTTGAAAGAGCATGGTGATGGGACGTTGTTCAGGTCTTATTTTTATAATCGAACGGTTTTGGAAATACATGCTGCCCTGGAAAGGGTGGCGAAATCCGGCGATGGTTTCCAACAGCATTGTTTTGCCGGCACCGGAAGGGCCTGCCAGCACTACATAATCGCCGCGGTTAATCTCTAGCGTAATTTCCTTTAGCTGAAAATTATCTACTTGCACCGATATCTTATCCAGCTTTAGCATAAAACCTCCTGTTGTTAGCAAGCCATCGTAAAACAATAAAGAGAAGCAGTGAAATAAAAACAAATAAGGCAGCCAGTGGCTGCGCCTGCTTCAAGCCATAGGCTCCGAAGCGTTCGAATATCAGCGTTGGCGTTGTTATTGGATAATATGCAATTATGACCACCGCGCCAAATTCGCTCATCCCGCGGGCAAACATCATAACCATGCCGCCCAGTATGCTCCTCCAGGCCAGAGGTAGCGATACACGGAAAAAGGTTTTTGCCGGCGATACACCCAGGCTTAAGGATGTTTTTTCATAATGTTCTGAAACCATTTCAAAGCCTTGTCGCGCTGAGTTAATCAAAAAAGGGACACTGACAAATGCCATGGCTGTTGCTATACCTGCTTTGGTGCCTACCAGATTTAAGCCCAAAGAATCCAGGTGTTGTCCAAAGCCGGTAGCAGGTGAAATCACAGTCAATACTGCAATGCCTGCTGCTGTATGCGGTATGACTACAGGGATATCAATTAAACCCTGCAGCAAGCCTTTCATGGCAAATTGTTTTCGGGCCAATAGCCAGGCTAGTGGAATTCCTGGTAATGCCATAAGAAGAGAAGCTGAAAATGCTGCCAGCAAAGTGTTTGTGATCGATTCCATGGCTTCTTTGTCACCCGCTGTTGCAATATAATCCGTGATGTGCGGACCCAGCATCAGCGCTATTACCGGCGCTGCTACAAATAGAATTACCAGCCCCGACAGAATCATAAAAATATATTGCATACTACTGCGCTGCATCACTGATGTTGTATTAAAGAGGTTTGGCCATTTCTGCTGATTATGGCTTTGCCCGTATTACTTGATAAGAGTTTGATGAACTGTTCCGCTGCTTCAGGATTTGGGGCATCCTGTAGCTGGCAAATTCCGTACGTCATTGAACTCCCATAGACTTTCATCTTTTCTCCTGCTGATGCGCCGTCAATTTCCACAGAGACGGAATGATACAGCGAATCCAGCCATTGGTTGCCCAAATTTACCGTGTCGTTGAGCCGGATAAAGGATAGCTGATGCTGTTGAGCAACAGATCTATAAATAAACATATAGTCAATTGTTTTAGTCTCCAGTAAAGCCAGTAAATCGGTTTCTTTCGGACGGATAAAACGCTTGTCTTTGGCCAAAAGTAATTCAACATAAGGTGTCGTTGAAAGGTATTTTTCCTGTAGCCTCATACTAAAGATACTGCGATAACCACAGGGGTCGAGATTGGGATTCGACCGCCCGTAATGTGCTGAGGGATGCAGCAAGATTTGTGGCCAATTCTGAGTGTTTATGCTGTCTTTTCCAGGGGAGCTTTCATGATAAGCCAATACCATTTCGTTACCGGCAAAAGCCACAGCTTCATTGGTGTATTCTGGCAAAAGAATTTGTTCAATAATGCTGATGTCAGCGGAAGCCATGATGTCTGCTTTTCTGTTTAGCTCAGTAATTTTTCTGGCACAGGCTATACTGCCGTCAGCTTCTGTTTGAACATCAATGTGTGGATAGCGACTCTCAAAAGTGTCTGCCAACTCCTGAAAAGGAATACTCAGGCTGCCGGCATGAAAAATGACAAGCTTTTCTGTCTTCGGTTCACAGGCTGCAAGCATTACTGCTGATAGTAAAACAAGATATAATACATTTCTCATCAAGGGGTAAAATTAGTATTTTTTTTAAAGATTCTTTCTTTGGCTGCATTCACCTGATTGTTTTATATTTGTCGCGGGTAAAAAAGAAATCGTATGCTTTACAGGTTGCTCTTTGTGGTTTTTCTGACATTGTATTCTGTCTCTCTGCATGCATTACATTTGGATATAGCTTTGTTCTATTCACGTGATGTTACTGAAGTTGAGTTTTCATCAGTCTCCGGAGAGTATCGGCTAAAAGGAGATTATGACCATTTGGGCATTCACCGCGCTGGCGCCGTTTTTAAGGCTGTAGCCATAAAGAACAGGATACATATTTATAAAAATGATAGCCTGCTGGGAAACTACCGCGCAATGGCTTTTCGGGGAGAAAGTTTTATGAATAGTTTTCGTATTGATCCAAAGCTACTGGATATAGATCCCCGTATTTATGATAATGACCTGAAGCTAATTGCTCAAAAAGGTAAATTGCAAATTATCAATCATGTGGAATTGGAATTGTATGTGGCTGGTGTGGTTCAGGCGGAGGGAGGAGGAAGCTCAAAAGATGTGGAGTTTTATCAGGTTCAGGCAATTACTTGCAGGACATATGCGCTGAACAACCATCGTAAACATTTGCATGAAGGTTTTCATTTGTGTGATGGTGTTCATTGTCAGGTGTATAAAGGTAAGGCAGTGAATTCAAATATCCTGTTGGCCACGATGCGTACTTCTGGAGAGGTTATTACAGATAATGAGCAACAAATGATTTCTGCTTCTTTTCATTCTAATTGTGGTGGTCAAACCATGAATTCTGAACAGGTATGGAGCATAGCCACACCTTATTTGAAGTCTTTGCGGGATACTTTTTGCCAAACAATGCCCAATGCTAAATGGCTTAAGCGAATGCCTCAAAACGAATGGCTGGATTATCTGAAAGAGAAATTTAGTTATGATATTTCCGGTCAGGGCGCACTGGATGCGGTTTTGGCATTTCAACAAAATGAACGCAAAGAATTTCTTGCTCACCATATTCCGCTAAAAACCATTCGGAGCGACCTTAATATGCGCTCTACTTTTTTCGAAATTTCTGTTGATGGTAACGATGTTGTTTTTGAAGGACGTGGCTATGGACACGGTGTGGGATTGTGTCAGGAAGGAGCAATTAAAATGGCGGAGCTTGGCTATAGTTATACGGACATTATTCATTATTACTATCAGAACGTAGATATCGTGAACTATCACAACCTTCCATACCTTATCGAAGAATTTCGCAGTCAGAAGAATCATTCGTCTTTTTAACCTCTATTATTCATGCATTAACTGTGGGCCGGTTGCAAGTGGTGATTGTCGCTGATAAAGTAATTTCTTTTTTATGACTTTCCCGCATATTTAGTGTAAGAGATGTTATGAACTAAATGTAGCTATCTCTGCATCTGGATATTACAGGTTGATAAATAAATAAATATGGCTTTTATTATTTTCCCTGGAGTAAGGTATGTTAACAATTATCTTTTTTGATTTTGAATTGCATGGATTTCTGACTATCTTTATTCTATGGGAATCAAAGTTCAAAGTGTGTGGAATCAATTTCCATTGTTCAGGCTGATAATACCCTATATGGGTGGGATTATCGCTGCAATACACTTGTCGAATGTTGGACCTTTGCAAAATTTGGCAGTAGCGATAGCAGCAGGCTTGATGTTGTTGTTGGTTGCCATTATGCTAAAATCTTTTTCCGGGCGCTGGGTGTATGGCTTGCTGGCAATAATCCTGTTCTTTATAACGGGTTTTTTTGCTGTAAAGCTGGAAGAAAAACAGTTAAATAAGTCTGCGCTCTATCAATATCAGAAAGCCCATAAGTGGATAGTGGAAACAATGGAGCCTCCTGTTGAAAAGGAAAATTCTTATAAGATGGAGGTAAAGGTCTTAAGGAGTGATTCCTTTACCATAAAACCTGTAAAGGCTGTATTATATCTTGAGAAAGATTCGGTCCTGATGAACTCGATCGCATACCGTAGTCAGTTAATCGTATATACCCAGTGGCAGCGTCCTGATCCACCGCTAAATCCCTCACAGTTCAATTACCGTCAATATTTGGAGCGACAGGGAATTACACATCAAGCCTATGCAAAAGCCGGGATGGTTAGTTTGATAAAACAGCAAAAAGAATTGGGTGTCAAGGGGATTGTATTTCGTCTACGTGGCAAAATGTTGGAGCAGTTAAAAGCTCAGGGTTTTAGCGGTGATGAGCTAAGTTTGGCGTCAGCTATTTTACTGGGTCAGGATCAGACCATGGATCCACGTTTGCGCTCGGGTTTTGCCACAGCCGGAGCTATGCATATCCTTTGTGTTTCGGGTTTGCATGTTGGCGTAATATTTCTAATCTTAAGCCAAATGCTTGGCTTTTTGAATAAACGTAAGCACGGCCCATTGATAAAAGCCTTATTGCTGATTGTCATGATTTGGTTTTATGCTGCCCTGACTGGTCTTGAACCCTCTGTGCTTAGAGCATCTACTATGATTTCTTTTGTTATTATAGGTCAGACCATTAGGCGTAAGACAAGTGTTTATAACTCCCTGGCGGCTTCTGCTCTGTTGCTCTTGATAATTAACCCATTGATAATTACCCAGATCGGATTCCAGCTTTCTTATCTGGCAGTACTTTCTATTGTGGCTTTCCAGCCTGTGTTTTACCAGTTATGGCTGCCGTACGATAAAATCCTGGATCGTATTTGGGCTATTACCACCGTTTCTCTGGCTGCTCAGTTGGGCACGTTCCCGCTGGCACTGCATTATTTTCATATTTTTCCTGTCTATTTCCTGTTGACAAATCTGATTGTAATTCCTTTGTCCAGCTTAATTATCTACAGTGGCTTTTTGTTTTTTCTGACCGGATTTTTTGCCCCTTTATCCTGGCTGTTTGGGAAAATGCTGTGGGCAATTCTATGGTTTTTAAAGCAAACAGTTTTTATGATCGAAAGCTTCCCTTCTGCCTCTGTCGATTTTTTAAATCTGTCCGTGCTGCAGCTTATTCTTCTTTATGCTTCTATCTTACTGGCTTTTGTTTGGATTGCACAGAAAAACAGGAGCGCTGCGACTATAGCCCTGGCTTTGATCCTGGTATTAATGGTTTCGTTTGTTGGTCAAGGCATAAAGAGAGTGAACCAAAAAGAATTTGTAGTTTATTCCAGTCGTTCTGGATTAGCTGCTGAAGTCGTGATGCATCCGCGGCACTGGCTTATGATGGATTCGCTGGCTATCAGTGATTCGGCATTTATCCCGTTGACTATAAAGGAGTATTGGATTCAGCAAGGCCTGGATGAACCTGAAGCTGTTGTTCCCATCAGAAAAGCTCAGTATAAAAATGACTTCCTTGAATATCGACAGCATACCCTGGCTTTTAATGAGAAACTTGTCTACTTCCTTCAGGATGAACTGCAACAGCTTGCTGTTTCCCCGGATATACTCGTTGTTCATCACCAAAAGGCTTTGCCACAAAAAGCATTGAGAAATCAAAACCCCAAACAGATCGTTTTATCTGCTATAGTGCCTCCCTGGAATAAAGAAAAATGGCTGCTTTATGCCGACAGTATGAATCTCAATATTCATTGCCTGTCCGATGGTGCTTACCGACTGCCTTTGCCTGACTAAAACTGCCCTTTATCTTGTTCATAAGTGATGGCGAGAGGATTATTGCTATTTTTGACTTGTTGTTTCCTGAACACTCTTTTCTTATTTGGATTTAGTTAGACAATAGAGTGATCATAGCGCAACTCCCACAGGGTTGCGCTTTTTTGTATCGATAATGGTAATATTGCTTGACTTATCTTTTCTATTTTTGTATATTTAAGCAAAATAAAGAAAGGAGTTTTTTTATGAATGATTTCATTTGTCCACATTGTAAAGCTTATCTCAATGTATGTGATTTTATCACTTTTGCAGCTGAACGCTCAAATGGCGAAAAAGGACTGGTTATGCTGCATCCTGAAGTCGGTATTTTTGAAAGTGATATCCACCCGAAGTTCCAACCTGATGAAGGCGAACTGGTGAGGTTTCGCTGCCCGGCTTGCCATGCCAGCCTGACTTCATCCAAGTCTGAAAAATTAGCTCATATACAGGCTGTCGATAGCGATAAGGTATTGTTTGATGTGTATTTTTCAAAAATAAAAGGTGAAAAAAGTACCTTTAAGGTTGAAGGTGAATCCGTTAAAATTTATGGAGAACATGCTGAGCAATATGTTAATTATTTCAACCTTAGCCAGGTAAAGTAAGTGCCTTATTGGTCTAATAAATAATATGATCCATTAAGGTTCATGTTGTCAGAGAATTATAAGCATTTTTCTTTGTATAGCCTTGTTTTTTTTGAAATAAAATCAAAAAATAGTTGATTTTAGTTGTCACATTGATTATTTTTACCAACAGAAACAGGAAAATTTTGAATTAGACTATCACATAATTCATTATTTGTCTAACTAAATCCGAACCCTGCCATATGGCAGGGTTTTTTTTCTAAAATTTCCCAGGGTTTGTTATTTTTGTAGGTAGCTAAAGAATGATGCGCATGAAGGATGCTTATAGAGAATTACAAGAAAGCCTTGACGGGGATTTATTTACGGATGAATATAACCGATTACAATATGCTACAGATGCTTCCGCCTACCGGGAAATACCTGTTGCAGTATGCAGGCCCCGTACAAAAGAAGATATAAAACGACTAATTACTTTTGCCAGGGAGAATAACACTTCGCTTATTCCCCGAACGGCCGGTACTTCATTAGCCGGACAAGTGGTTGGGGGCGGTATTGTCGTTGATGTGTCAAAATATTTCACCCGCGTGCTTAAGTTTGACAAAGAAGAGCAGTGGGTAAGTGTGCAGCCTGGCGTTGTTCTCGATGAACTGAATTTTCTGCTGGCGAAACATGATTTGTTTTTTGCCCCAGAGACATCAACAGGAAACCGATGTATGATTGGTGGTATGGTGGGGAATAACTCCTGTGGAGCTCATTCTCTTATTTATGGTTCTACACGCGATCATACCCTGGAAGTTAAAGCCTTGCTTAGTGATGGCTCTGAGGTGATTTTTGGAGAACTGACACAACAGCAATATCAGGATAAGCTTAAACAGGATAATCTGGAAGGAGATATTTACCGCAACATTGATGAAATGCTTTCCAATCCTGACATTGTTAACAATATCAGGAAGGAATACCCCGATCAGCGTATTCAACGTCGGAATACAGGTTATGCCCTGGACTTATTATCGTATTATCAGCCTTTTGAGAATAATGGCAATCGTCTTAATCTGGCCACCCTAATCGCTGGTTCGGAAGGTACTTTGGCATTTATCACTGAAATAAAACTCAATCTTGTCCCACTACCTCCAAAGAAAAAGGCACTATTGTGTGTGCATTTCCACAGCCTTCAGGATGCTTTTCTGGCTAATCTGGTAGCACTGGAGCATCAACCCGGAGCAGTGGAGCTTATGGATGATAAAGTGCTGGAGCAAACTAAAAATAATATTTCACAGCGCAAAAATCGCTTCTTTGTCAAAGGAGACCCTGAAGCTATTCTTATTATTGAGTGGGCTCGTGATACCAATGAACAGCTGGAAAAAGTTGCCCACGAAACTATTTTGCACCTGCAACAAAAAGAGCTGGGCTATCACTATCCGTTGGTTTTTGGTGACAATATCGTTAAAGTGTGGAATCTTAGAAAAGCCGGTTTAGGGGTACTTAATAATATTCCTGGTGATGCTAAACCTGTGGCTGTTATTGAAGATACTTCTGTGCATCCGGAATTGTTGCCTCAGTATATGGAGGAATTCCGCCTAATGCTCGAGGAAATGAAGCTGAGCTGTGTCTATTACGCACATATAGCTACCGGAGAACTACATCTTAGACCAGTGCTGAACCTGAAAGATGAGCAACATGTAAAGCTGTTTTATGAAGTAGGTAAACGCACGGCTGAGCTGGTCAAAAAATATAAGGGCTCCCTTAGTGGTGAACATGGCGACGGACGCCTGAGAGGGGAGTTTATACCTAAAATGTTAGGTGAGAAAAACTATGCTCTACTCAAAAAGCTGAAATACACCTGGGATCCTGAGAATATTTTCAATCCGGGAAAGATCGTGGATACACCTTCGATGGCAACACATTTGCGTTACCAGCCGGGGCAAAAGACCCCTGAGATTGCGACTATCTTTGATTTTAGTAGTACACAAGGCATTTTGCGCGCAGCAGAGCAGTGTAATGGCTCAGGAGATTGTCGGAAATCAGCTCTGATTGGTGGTACAATGTGCCCCAGCTATCAGGCCACTTTGAACGAAAACAATACAACACGTGCCAGAGCCAATATTTTGCGTGAATTCCTTACCAATTCAAAAAAATCCAATCCTTTCAACTATAAAGAGATTTACAAGGTGATGGACCTCTGCCTTTCGTGCAAAGCCTGTAAATCAGAATGCCCTTCGAATGTTGATATTACCAAATACAAGGCGGAGTTTTTGCAGCATTATTATGATGCTCATGGGATTCCATTGCGCACCCGTCTAATTGCTTATATCACTACCGTAAACCGGTTAGGGATGGTTTTTCCGCAACTGTTCAATTTCTTTATTACCAACAGCCTGATTAGTGGAATGACTAAGTCGCTGCTGGGATTTGCGCCTAAACGTAGTATTCCTAAACTGTACAAGACAAGTTTAAGGGCGTGGTTTAGAAGGCACCGTAAAGCTTTAATTCCAGAGCAAAAACGGGGAGAAGTAATTTTATTTGTTGATGAGTTTAGCAATTATAATGATGTTCAAATTGGTATTCGCACAGTAGAATTGCTAACGCGCCTGGGTTATCAGATTAAGCTTACAGCTCATGGGGAGAGTGGCAGGACTTATCTTTCCAAGGGCTTGGTGCGCAAAGCACAAAAGATTGCCAATGCTAATGTGGCCTTGCTGGCCGATAAAGTTAGCAGTCAACGGCCTTTAGTTGGGATAGAGCCGTCTGGAATATTGACATTCCGTGATGAATACATTGAGCTTGTGCGTAAAGAGCTTGTTGAACCAGCAAAAAAGCTAGCAGAAAATGCCTTAATGCTTGACGAGTTTATCATGCAAGAAGTCGAAAAAGGGCATATCAGCGCGTTGAATTTTGAAACAGAACACCGTCATATCAAGCTTCATGGTCACTGTCATCAAAAGGCACTGGCTTCTACTGCTCCAACCACACAAATGCTGTCGCTCCCTCAGAATTATACCGTAGAGGAGATCCCCAGTGGCTGTTGTGGTATGGCTGGCTCTTTTGGCTATGAAAAAGAACACTATGAGTTATCGATGAACATCGGTGAGATGGTCTTATTTCCTGCTGTTCGTCAAGCAAAACAAGATACTATTATAGCAGCACCCGGGACTAGCTGTCGCCACCAGATTAAAGATGGAACAAACCGCCAGGCATTGCATCCGGTGGAAATCCTCTATAATGCCCTGGCCTGAAATAAATGTAGTTAAAAAAAAACAATGAGGCCGGTCTAAAAAAAGTCCCCTTCAGGGGATTTAGGTGTCTTAAGGCTTTTTAAATAGCACTCAACAATTAAAACATAGTTTAATTACATTTTGATGTTTTTTCCTGATAAACAATTAAATATAAGCTAATATTTTATCTGTCTAAATTTTGTTCCTTGCTTGCCCCGTGAAACGCGACGGCAGGAGCTGTTTCACCGGGGTTC
>JBNJHE010000080.1:0-11920 GCA_051748205.1 Bacteroidota bacterium
GAACATTGAACATTGAACATTGAACATTGAACATTGAACATTGAACATTGAACATTGAACATTAAATTTAGACAGATGAAACATCCATGATCCGCCTAAGGCGGAACACACATGCGGATGATTAAATGCGAGGAGGCTAACGAAGAGACTTTAGAGAATTAAGAGAAAAAGAACAAGGAACCCCGTTAAATCTACTCCTATCGTCGCATTTAACGGGGCAAGCAAGGAACATTGAACATTGAACATTGAACATTGAACATTAAACATTGAACATTAAACATTGAACATTGAACATTGAACATTGAACATTAAACATTGAACATTGAACATTGAACATTGAACATTAAATTTAGACAGATGAACAAAATTAAAGATGTTTTGGAAAAAAACCTGTTAAATCTGGAAAGTGTTCAGATTACAACATGGGATTTAATAGCTATTGCCATTATCATTATTGTAGCTTTTGTCTTATTTCGGATATTACTGCGTGTAATGAGAGGACAGGAAAGGAAGCAGAATATCGATGAGGGAAAGTCATATGCTATTTTGCAAATCACCAAATATATTTTGATAGTATTGGTTATCACCTATACACTAGAAAGTATAGGTGTTGATACCACCATTGTCCTTGCATCCTCAGCAGCTTTGCTTGTAGGTGTTGGCCTGGGAATTCAACATATTTTTTCGGATATTATTTCGGGTTTTATTCTTTTGTTTGGCCGGCCTGTTGCGATAGGTGATGTTGTGGAAGTTGATGATGAAGTAGGACGTGTGGTGGATATTGGTTTTCGGCGCTCGATGATTATCACCCGCGATGATATCAATATGATTATCCCTAACAGTAAATTTGTATCCGAAAAGGTGATTAACTGGTCGTACCGCAATCGGGTGACTCGCTTTCATGTAACCCTGGGTGTGGCTTATGGCTCAGATACAGAGAAAGTAAAGCGGCTGATGGAAGAAGCAGCCCTGGAGCATCCTCAAGTAAGCAAGGAAAAGAAACCCTTTGTCCGGTTTCTCGATTTTTCTGACTCCCAGCTTACGTTTGACTTGCTTTTCTGGAGTGATAATATCTTTCGTGTGGAAAATGTCTTGAGTGATCTTCGCTTTGCCATTGATAAGAAATTCCGGGAAAACAATGTGCGTATTCCATTCCCGCAACAGGATGTTTATATTAAAGAAGCACCCAGCCAATCCAAAAGTTAATGCGAAACCTGCAGCAGGCTCAGGCTTTTTTTAGGCTTTTTAGTTTTTTGGGATACATGACAAAGTTCATAGAGCGTTTGGCTGTTAGCAATTGTTCCCAATGATCCATTTCAAAATTTATGCATACTACGCCCGAGGTTTGAAGGTAATCAATTTTTTGATCTAAAAATTGGTTAGCGAAATTTGTGATGGTTGGATTATGACCTACTATCCATAAATGGCGAATGTCCGACCCTAAGTCGAAGAACAGATTGGCTGTTGATTGTTCATTGCCTTCATAAATAGTTTTGGCGATGATCATTTCTGCTAAAGGATGTTGAAATGCATGTGCTAATATTTTTGCTGTGGCTACTGCCCTGGCTGCATGGCTGCTGATAATCATGTCCATCTGTGCCTGCTGCTCGTATAAGTAATCGATCATCTGTTTGGTGCGCTTTTTGCCCTTTTCCAGTAATGGCCGCTGTATGTCCGGAATATCAGGGTTTTTCCATGATGACTTGGCATGGCGTACCAGATAAAGTGTTTTTTTAGATTCCTGCATCTTCTTTATAAGTTTAAGTGCTCTACTGAATTATAAACGTCCTAAAATTATGCATTATTTGCAAATATTTGATGCCTTTGATATTAATTTTTTGTAAATCTCTGTCAAATTATAAGGTATGACGCTGTTGTTTTGTCAAAATGTCAGTTTATTCGTTCTGGCATATCCTTTGTCTGGTGAGCAACTAAATGCTGAAATTAAAATATTATAGATATGCCAAAAGGTAAAATTAACGTGCAAACCGAGAATATTTTTCCGGTTATCAAAAAGTTTCTGTATTCAGATCAGGAAATCTTTTTACGCGAAATGGTATCCAATGCTGTTGATGCCACGCAAAAAGTAAAAACATTAGCCCGCAGCGGTAAGTTAAAAGAAGAGCTGGGCGATCTTACCATCCAGGTCCATTTTAATAAAAAGGAAAAGACCATTACCATTGAGGACAAAGGAATAGGGATGACCGCAGAAGAGGTTGAGAAATATATTAATCAGATTGCCTTATCCAGTGCGCAGGATTTTATAGAAAAGTATAAAGACGCTGAATCCGAGGCCCTGATTGGACAGTTTGGACTGGGCTTTTATTCGGCCTTTATGGTGGCCGAACGGGTAGAGCTGCATACAAAATCCTGGCAAAAAGATGCCCGGGCGGTTAAATGGGAGTGCGACGGCTCGCCTGAATACAGCCTGGACTATATTGATAAGGACAACAGGGGAACAAAAATTATCTTGCATATTGGTGATGAAGGAAAAGAATTTCTTGATGAAACCAGGTTGCTGGAGTTGCTCCGGAAATATTCCCGCTTTGTCCCTGTTCCTCTACAGTTTGGTACTGAAAAAGTACAGCAGGAAATTGAAGGAGAAAAAGATAATGACGGAAACCCTAAAACAAAGGAAGTTGAAAAACCGCGCATTATTAACAATACACAGCCTGCATGGACAAAAGCGCCTGCCGATTTGAAGGATGAGGATTATAAAAATTTCTACCGCGAGCTTTATCCGGCGACCTTTGAGGAGCCTCTCTTTCACATACATCTGAATGTCGATTATCCCTTTAAGCTTACCGGGATTTTGTACTTTCCTAAGATTCAGCAAAATTTCGAGGTTCAGCGCAATAAAATCCAGCTTTATTCCAACCAGGTTTTTATTACCGACTCGGTAGAGGGCATTGTCCCCGAGTTCCTTACTATGTTGCATGGCGTTTTGGATTCTCCGGATATCCCCCTGAATGTTTCGCGTAGCTATCTGCAAAGCGATTCCAATGTCAAAAAGATATCCAATCATATCATGAAAAAAGTCTCCGACAAACTCGAAGAGCTCTTTAAAAAAGACCGGGAGGATTTCCAAAAGAAATGGGACGATATCAAGATTTTTATCCAATATGGAATGATCTCGGAGGATAAGTTTTATGAACGCGGACAAAAGTATGCCTTGTTGAAGAATACTGAAGGAAAGTATTATACCGTTGATGAATACCTGGAGCTGATCAAAGCAACACAAACAGATAAAGACAATAAAGTCGTGTGTCTGTATGCTACCGATCCTGAAAATCAATATACTTATATCCAGGCTGCTAAAGACAGAGGCTATGATGTGCTTGTTTTTGACGGCCCTATTGACAGCCATTTTGTCAATATGCTGGAACAAAAACGTGAAAATGCTTCGTTTAAACGCGTGGACGCCGATGTGGCAGAAAAACTGATACTGAAAAAGGAAGAGGATACAATGCCTTCTAAACTCTCTGATGAACAAAAGGATACGCTAAAACCGCTGTTTGAAAAGCAAATGGATAGCGCTAAGTTTCATCTGAAGTTTGAGCCTATGAGTGAATCCGATATGCCTGTCATTATTACACAGGATGAATTTATGCGACGCATGATGGATATGCAAAAAACAGGGGGAATGAGCTTTATGGGAAATATGCCTGAAAGCTATAACCTCATTGTAAATGAGAATCATCCTTTGATTAATACCGTGCTTGAAGAAAAACAATCGGATAAACAAGAAGCCATCATAAAACAAATCACCGATTTGGCGTTATTATCTCAGAACTTATTAAAAGGAGAAGAACTGACACAATTTATTAAACGAAGTGTCGAGGGCTTTAAATCATAAATGCTGTTTTTATGTTGGTTTCACAGGCGTTAAGTGATGTTTTTGAACCGGTAGAGATTGAAGACATCGTGCAGGCTGTCAAATATGCGGAGATTGAATCATCCTGTGAGTTTAAGGTTCACGTTGATCGTAAATGCACAGAGAATTCACTCCAACGGGCCAATAACTTGTTTTATGAACTCAATGTGGATAAAACACAACGGAAAAACGGAATCCTTTTCTATCTGGCTGTGGATTGTCGACGCTTTGTTATTGTTGCTGATGATCATGTCAGACAAACTGTACCTGAAAACTTCTGGGACGATATTTATGCAGTTATGCTTAAATATTTCAGAAAAAGACATTTTGCTGCCGGTTTAAGCGAGGCTATTCTGCTCGCAGGCGAGAAGCTAAAGCCTTTTTTTCCTTGGTTTAGAGGTGATGTTAATGAAGTGAATGACAATATCTCTATGGAATGATTATGGTTTATTCATGATAAATATGGCCGCCTTTTAGGTGGCCATTTTTTTTTGACTTTTGCTTATTTATACATTTTGTAAATTAGGCGCTGATTTTACGAGCTTAATAGCCTTTTTATTTTATAATTGTTGGATGTAGTATAAAAAAAATGTGCTATAAAGCAGATGATTCTATCTGGTAGTAGAAAAAAATGTATTTTTGACAAAGATCAACCAAGCCATGATAAAGAGAGTATTAACTAAATCAATATCTTATGATTGAAAACATTATGCTTACGGACCTGTCGCTGGTAAGCTGGTCCAGAGGGCAGTTTGCGCTTACAGCCATGTATCATTACATGTTTGTACCGCTAACTCTGGGACTGGCATTTATGATGGCGATCATGGAGTCCTTTTATGTAAAAACCGGTAATCCTGAATGGAAGCGCATCACAAAATTCTGGATGACCCTTTTTGGGATCAATTTTGCTATAGGTGTGGCTACCGGTTTGATTTTGGAGTTTGAGTTCGGAACCAACTGGTCGCGATACTCCTGGTTTGTCGGCGATATTTTTGGCGCTCCTCTGGCCATAGAGGGTATTATGGCATTTTTTCTCGAATCGACATTTATCGCGGTGATGTTTTTTGGCTGGAAAAAGGTTAGTAAAAAATTCCATCTCTTTTCTACCTGGCTGGTAGCTATCGGAGCCAATTTATCAGCACTGTGGATTTTGGTTGCCAATGCCTGGATGCAGTATCCTACAGGGATGCATTTTAATCCGGACACGGCGCGGAATGAGATGTTGAGCTTTTGGGATGTTGTCCTTTCTCCGGTGGCCGTGAATAAGTTTTTGCACACCATCACTTCTGCCTATGTGCTTTCGGCCATTTTTGTCATCGGCGTCAGTGCCTGGTTTATGCTAAAAAAACGGCATCTGGTCTTTGCTAAAAAAAGCATGATGATAGCTGCTGTTTTTGGCCTGATTACGGGGGTTTACCTTATCTTTACCGGGGATGGCTCCGCTTATCAGGTGGCCCAAAAACAACCTATGAAACTGGCTGCTATGGAAGGCCTTTATGATGGTCAGCAAGGGGCCGGACTACTTGTGGCTGGAGTGCTCAACCCGGATAAAACATGGGATAATGATGAAGAAGCCGTCTATGCCAAAGTTGAAATCCCCAGGCTGCTCTCTATCCTTGGATACCGCAACCAGGATGCTTTTGTGCCCGGTGTTACCGACTTGATGGAAGGTGGCTTCGAATATCAGGATGAACAAGGCAATACCCATACCGCCCTCTCGGCTGAAGAAAAAATTCAGCGCGGACGCATCGCCAGAACAGCACTGGACGATTATAAAGATGCAAAAGAAAGTGGGGATACCCTTGCTCAAAGTGAGCATCTGCAATCCTTTAAAGCCAATTTTCAGTATTTTGGATATGGCTTCTTAAATGATCCTGACGATATTATTCCCAATGTCCCCTTGACATTTTATAGCTTTCATATTATGGTTGGGCTTGGTTTTTATTTCTTGCTGTTTTTTGCTTTAATCATCTTTTTCTTGTTTAAAAACAGCTTGCAAAACAAACGATGGATGCTTTGGCTGGCCCTGCTCTCCATTCCCCTGCCCTATATTGCTTCGCAGGCAGGATGGATTGTTGCCGAGCTTGGCAGGCAGCCCTGGGTGATTCAGGACCTGATGCCCACAGTAGCCGGTGTCTCACGAATTGATGCTACCTCGGTGCAAATTACCTTCTGGATGTTTGCAGCTATCTTTACGGCCCTGCTGATTGCTGAAATCAGCATCTTAACCAAACAAATCCGCATCGGACCAAAAACAGGAGGACAGTAATTATGTTTGAAAACGTATCATACCTATTCTTGCAGCAATATTGGTGGTTTATCGTCTCGCTCCTGGCCAGCCTGCTGGTGTTTTTAATGTTTGTACAGGGTGGACAAACGATGATTTACGCTCTGGGGAAAAATGAATCGGAACGCAAAGTCGTTGTTAATGCCCTTGGTAGAAAGTGGGAGTTTACCTTTACTACTTTGGTAACCTTTGGCGGTGGCTTTTTTGCCTCCTTTCCCTTGTTTTATGCCAGTAGTTTTGGCGGTGCCTACTGGGTGTGGATTGCTATTTTAATGGCTTTTACTATCCAGGCATTTTCTTACGAATACCGCACCAAACCCAATAACGTGCTTGGCAAAAAGACCTTTGAGACTTTTTTGTTCCTCAATGGTTTTTTGGGAACAATTCTGATTGGAACCGCCGTTGGAACCTTTTTTACCGGTGCTGAATTTCTTATCGACCGGTATAATTTTGTGGAATGGCAAGGTGCTGCCTATGGACTGGAAGCATTGCTGAACTTTCGTAATGTCGCCCTGGGGCTTGTTGTGTTTTTCCTGGGCCGTACTGTCGCAGCTCTGTATTTTGTGAAAATTATCGATGATCCATTGATCGAAGCCAGAGCCCGAAAGCAAATCCTTTGGAATGCCATTCCTTTTCTGGTCTTCTTTCTCTATTTTGTCGGATCGCTTCTCAGCAGCAAAGGCTATGCTTATGATATGGATACGATGGTTGTTTCCATGGAACCCAATAAATATCTGAATAACTTTTTGGAAATGCCCTGGGTGATGGCAATCTTCCTTGTCGGTGTGATATTGGTGTTATACGCGATTATCCGCACCTACCTCAAAGGAGGCTCTCGGGGATTTAACTTTGGCGGCGCCGGAGTTGTGCTTACTGTGCTGGGGCTGATGCTTAATGTAGGATATAACGGAACGGCTTTTTACCCCTCCGCTACGGATATCCAAAGCTCGCTGACCATACAGAATGCCTCATCCAGTGAATTTACCTTGACAGTAATGTCGTACGTCTCCCTGCTGGTGCCTTTTGTCCTGGCTTATATTTACTATGCCTGGAAATCTATCGATATCAATAAAATTTCCCAAAAGGAATTGGAAGATGGGGATGATCACACATATTAAAAAAAGGAGATAATTATGTATTCGTATACAGCTTCAATATTTTGGTATCTGAGTTGGCCTGTGTTGATTTTTATTGCATTTCATCTTACCCGCTGGGCAGTGAATAAGTTCCTGCCCTTAATTGAAAATGAAGAAATGCCAACCTCAGAAAACAGCAGTCAACAAACAGAACCATCAACAGAATGATGCCTTATTTCAGGGGCTTTCCAGCAGGTGAGCCCCTGGATTTATCCTGCTATGCTAAGGGTCTTTAATAATTTAATGTCTGCAATCGATATTCCGCGGTTATTGGTTTGTATAATGCCGTCTTTTTTGAGCTCTGAGATGATACGTACCGCACTTTCGGTGGACATGCCTGCCAGCTCAGCAATGTCCTTGCGGCTGATGGAATTGGGAATATGAGTGTTTTTAAATACGTCTTCAGACAAATAAAGAAGGATTTCTGCAATACGTCCCAGCGATTGCTTGTTGGCAATACAGGACAAACGCTTTAAGTGATATTCTGTGGTGCTGCCGTACCATTCCATTAACTTTGTGGTAAACGGGGTGTTGTTTTTGATGATATCCTTCATCAGCGGTTTCTCGATCATATATATCGTTGATGGCATGAGGGCCGTCCCCGAAAACAAATAGCGGTTGTTGCCATAAAGCGAGGTTAGGCCGATGAAATCAAAGGGTGTTACTATCTTGAAATTAAAGCCTTTTTCCTGATTCCCTTCAAGGTAGTTTTTTGTTAAACCTTCGGATAATAACATAATGTATGAGGTGATGGCTCCCTGTTTGCAGAGGGTTTCTCCTTTTTTGAAGTCTACCTTGAACTGTAAAAGTTTGGCTATTTCATCTTCGGAAAGATGATATGTCTGAAGCCAGTTCATTAGTTTGTCGTTATTGTTTAGTGGCTGTTCTGTATTTTGTTCATTGTTTTGCTCCAGTTGATGCAGCGAAGTTCTGAGATTCTTGTAAACAATAAAATTGCCCAGCTTTTCCACGATCGTGGATAGTAACTTGTGCTCCTGGGGCATGAAAATGCCCTTTTCCGATTTTATCGACTTGATATATGCGACAGTAATTTCCCCTTTGCGCTGGTCTTCAATCATTAATGGGATTTGCATCTTAAGCGCAGTGTTGGTATAGTGCCCACTTTGCATGTCAAAATCGCCATACTTAATGCGAACAGCGCAAATATCCGAATACCTGAATCCCAGAGGAATCACACGTATCAACTCACTAATGACTGCCTCAAGTGGTTGCCGATCATCCTTAAGAATATCATCAATCTCATATAAGCAGTTTAATTCTTTGTTGCGCTCATTAAGATTGTTAATTAGCTTATTTAGTTTTTGATCTTCTCGTTTCATGCCCAAAATATCTTCTTAAAGTGTGCTAAATTATAATTTTTCAGCGACATGAGAAATAACATTTTGTTCATTGATATTTATCAATAGCAGAGAGGATAAATATCAACTTAAATAGATGAAAATAACTAAATAAAAAGACTTTGGGAATGTTTGAATTAGCCTATTTTTGTCATGAAAAGAAATAATAATAGTTTAAGGCTATTCAAAAAAAAGTAGAATTATGCAGTTAGAAAAAATTATGGCCGACCTGGAAAAGAAGAATCCGGGTGAAGTAGAATATCTACAAGCAGTGCATGAAGTGTTGGAAACATTGGAAGAAACAGTTAATGAGAATCCACATTTCGAAGAAGGTGGCGTTATTGAGCGTCTGGTAGATCCTGACCGGGTGTTAACATTCAAGGTATCCTGGGTTGATGACAATGGTAAAGTCAATGTCAACAGGGGTTACCGTGTGCAATTTAATAATGCCATTGGCCCATATAAAGGCGGGCTTCGTTTCCACCCCAGTGTCAATTTGAGCATTTTGAAATTTCTGGGATTCGAGCAAATCTTTAAAAACTCGCTGACAACCCTTCCTTTAGGTGGTGGTAAAGGCGGTTCCGACTTTAATCCTAAAGGCAAATCCGATGGCGAAATCATGCGTTTCTGTCAGGGTTTCATGCTTGAGCTTTGGAAAATTATTGGTCCGGATACCGATGTGCCTGCTGGTGATATTGGTGTTGGTGGGCGCGAAATCGGCTTTATGTATGGCATGTATAAAAAGCTGGCTCGTGAGCACGTTGGTACACTTACCGGAAAAGGCATCAACTGGGGTGGCTCTTTAATCCGTCCCGAAGCTACCGGTTTTGGTGTTATCTATTTTACTCAGGAAATGCTGAAAACAAAAGGCGAAACCTTTGAAGGAAAAATCGTTGGTTTATCCGGCTTTGGTAACGTTGCCTGGGGTGCTGCTCAAAAAGTTACCGAACTTGGCGGTAAAGTGGTTACCCTTTCAGGTCCTGATGGATATGTTTATGATCCCGATGGCATGGATCAGGAAAAAATTGATTACCTCCTGGAGCTTCGTGCTTCAAACCAGGACATCGTGGAGCCGTATGCTAAGAAATTCCCCAATGTTAAGTTTTTCGAAGGCAAACATCCATGGGAAGTAAAAATGGATATTGCTGTTCCTTGTGCAACACAAAATGAACTGAACAAGGAAGATGCTGAAAATCTTATTAATAACGGTGTCTACTGTGTTACTGAGGCCGCCAATATGCCATGTACTCCTGAAGCTATTGATGTTTTCATGAGTAACAAAATTCTCTACGGACCAGGTAAAGCTGCCAATGCTGGTGGTGTTGCCGTTTCAGGCCTTGAAATGACACAAAATTCTATGAAGCTCGGCTGGAGCCGTGAAGAAGTGGATGCCCGTTTGCAACAGATTATGACGGATATTCATAATGCATGTGTTGAGCATGGTAAAGATGATGATGGCTTTGTGAACTACCCCAAAGGTGCTAATGTAGCCGGTTTCATTAAAGTTGCCAACGCAATGCTTGATCAGGGCGTTGTTTAATAACACGCATATAGCTTGGTTTAATTACATTTAATTTTGATTGACAGAGTGAGGCTTCCTTCGGGGAGCCTCTCTTATTTGGTGTATGTTATAGCGTGCCTTCCCGGTAACGCTTTTTCACTTCGGATATCGCCTTAAAAGCATTGATGATGCCTCCCGAAACACACAGTCTGGAAAATGGGAATTTTATGGTGTCGCTGCCGGGAACAATAACCTGCTGCTGGCTGTAATCCTGAGCTGTTTCCATAATGATTTCTTTGATCGTTACAGCCGAAACATCGGGGTAATAAGCTTTTATCAGGGCGGCTACGCCTGCAACTACCGGCGCTGCTGCACTGCTGCCGCTGACTTTCCGAAAACGATTGCCTTCATTCAGACCCTGTATGTCCACACCAGGAGCAAAAATGTCTACCTGTTGTTGCCCGTAATTGGAAAAAGAAGCCGCAAGATTTTCTCCGGATTCCCGCGTTGAAGCTCCTACGACAATTACATTACCGGCTTCCGTATTGTCGCTGTAAAATCTGTTGGGGTAGTTGGGCTTGATATCATTGTTTTTGTGATCGTTGCCTGCGCCCAGCACGATAAGCACATCATGTCTCTCGGCATAGCGGATGGCCTGGTCTACCATATCCTTATCCGGACTGGTCATTTTTCCAAAGCTGCCGTTAATAATGTCAGCTCCGTTGTCTACCGCATAGCGGATGGCTAAAGCAATATCTTTGTCCCATTCATCACCGCCGGGGACAGCCCTTATTGGCATGATCTTTACACGGGGGGCAATCCCTTTGATGCCTATGTTGTTCCAGCTTGCACCGATAATGCCCGCCACAGCCGTGCCATGAGAGGCTGTGCCGCCATTGACATCGGCATTGCCGTAAATGCTGTCGGTGATATCACGTACCTGATCGCCTATAAGCTCGCGCGGATGATAATCGGGGTTTAGCTTGGTGCTTAACACCGACTGTATTATCCTGACCTGTTTTTCTGCTTTACCACGGCTTAGCCCTTCATCTTTTAACTTTTTGTGATATCGCTGCGCCCATCGAATATCCGGCCGATCGCTGTCAATCGAAACAATATCATCGTAGCTGTAGTTGGCATCGTCAAAGTGCTTGTTTAAAACTTTTCCGGCTTCACGGTATCCCTCTATTATGTTGCTGTAAAAGCTTAATGTTTTGTGGTATTCCTGAAGCTGATTGTGATAAAATTCCGAAGCTTCCCGGTATAAATCGGCATTTTTATCTGTACCATAAGGGATTTCTTGCAGCCGGGCACTATCAAACTCATGCCGCAGCGTATCGTATATTCTGACATATTCGTATGCCGCTCCCTGTAGATTTTCTCCTTCCGCATTGCCCAGAAAATTCCAGCCGTGGACATCATCAATATAGCCATTTTGGTCATCATCAATCTGGTTATTTGGTATCTCATCTTCGTTGACCCAGATGTTTTTACGGAGATCAAGGTGAGTGATGTCGACACCTGCGTCGATTACGGCTACCGTTACCTCCTCGGGTAGGATGTTGGACAGCAGTATATGTGCCGAATCAATTCCTGTCGCTGCCATGCTGTCGCTGTGCATAGAAAAATACCAGGGGGGAGCTATGGTCTTTTGTGCCTTTATTCCGCTTATCGCAATTAACGATATCAGAATAATAAATGTATACCGATGGTTCATCTGACTAAATTTAATGTTCAATGTTCAATGTTCAATGTTCAATGTTC
>JBNJHE010000081.1:0-11868 GCA_051748205.1 Bacteroidota bacterium
GCACCCCTAAATCTCCGCCCAGGCGGAAAGCCCACCGCACAATGACATAGCCTTCTGGCAATTCGCTTCCTCACATTTAATCATACTCGTGTGTGTTAAAGTTTTTGTCATGGCTCGGTTCATGATTCAACATTTTGTTAACACTTATATCATACAAATATAAGTGAATTCTAATATTAAATCAATAAAAATAAGACATTATTTTACTCAAAATGCTTTTTTAACCCCTGCACCCATTGCTGAACACGCACAAGAGATTTTTGGTACTCATTAGATTCATCAATAGGCAGCCCGATAAACTGACCTTCGACAACTGCAGCAGATTTGCGATGATTGTAAGATTTTTCATCCACAAAACCAACTACCTCCCCATTATTTGCCACTACCTTGTCATAAATAATACGCATTGCGTCAACAAAATTATCCGGATAATTCACCTGGTCACCAGTACCAAAAAGAGCCACCTTTTTACCACTAAAGTCGGCACTATCCAGCAATCCCAGATAAAACTCCCAATCGGCCTGCAGGCCGGCTCCACGCCATGTAGATGTTCCAAAAATCAAATATTCGTATTGCATTAAATCTGCCTGATCCGCCATCACGATATTTTTAACATCAGCCCGTTCGGCTCCAAACTCCTGCTGAATCAATTCTGCAACATATTCAGTATCTCCACTGGATGAACCATAAAATATTCCTACTTTTTTCATAATTTAACTTTTTCTTCGTTACGGATATTATTCATTGTGCTTTGACGTTGAGTAGACAAACAACAAACGAAAAAGTTTGGCACATATGCTTAACTTTTAAAAAAACATAAACCGGGTTTTGCACTAAACTAATTAATTGCTATGTTGTTGCACTACTGTGATGGCTATTATGCCAGCTAAGATAGCGTTATTATAACAAGATTAAAACACAAATTAAATTATCAACCCATTATGCATAAAGAAAAAAAGATAAATTACGAGTTAGAACTAAATGAAAACAAAGACAACACCCCTGACTCGAAACAAAAAGACTTAATCAATCCAATTCAAAGGTATGAGGAAATGCTATTCCATATAATTGATCGCTCTCAGAAAGGCGACAAGGATAAAGACGACAGTGAACAATGACCATCAACCCGTACAAAGTTTGGATGGATTTTATAATGACTAGTGGCAAATAATTTTGTTAAAAAGCCTCTGTATATGGAAAAAATTTCGCAAATTCGCAGGCAAAAGCCAATTAAATAAACAATAAAAACAAATTACTATGAAAAAACATAATTTTTATGCAGGTCCTTCAATCATGCCTGAATTTACAATAAAAAACACAGCGGAAGCTATCCTGGATTTTGACGGGATGGGACTTTCTTTAATGGAAATCTCACATCGCTCCAAAGAGTTTTCTGCTGTTATGGAAGAAGCTCAACAAGGATTTAAAGACTTACTGAATATCCCTGAGGGGTATAAGGTATTGTTTTTAGGTGGTGGAGCCAGCCTGCAATTTGCCATGGTTCCTTATAATCTGATGCAGAAAAAGTCTGCCTATTTGAATACAGGCTCCTGGGCAACCAAAGCCATTAAGGAAGCCAAATTTTTTGGTGATGTCGATGTTGTCGGTTCTTCTGAGGATAAGACATTTAACTATATTCCGGAGTATACAATTCCAAAAGATGCTGATTATTTTCATATTACAACCAACAACACCATATATGGAACAGAAATCAAAGAAGATATCGACAGCCCTGTACCATTGGTTGCTGATATGTCATCAGACATCTTTAGCAGGCCGGTAGATGTTTCAAAATACGCCTTGATTTATGGCGGCGCGCAGAAAAACCTTGCGCCTTCAGGTGTTACATTTGTTATCGTAAAGGAAGAGCTCTTAGGCAAGGTAGACCGTGCTATTCCAACAATGCTGGACTACCGGACCCATATCAAAAAGGACTCCATGTTCAACACCCCTCCGGTTGTGCCGGTATATGCGGCCTTGCAAACACTCAAATGGCTACAAAATAATGGCGGGGTAGAAGCTATGCATCAGGTTAACCTGGACAAAGCCAACATGCTATATCAGGAAATTAATCGCAACAAACTATTCAAGCCTACTGTCAGCGATGAAAAAGACCGCTCCATCATGAATGTTTGCTTTATCATGAATGAAGCCTATGCTGAACTGGAAAAACCATTCCTTGACTATGCCACGGAACGAGGTATGATAGGGATCAAAGGACACCGTTCGGTAGGTGGTTTCCGGGCATCCTTATACAATGCTTTACCAAAAGATAGTGTTGAAGCCTTAATTAAAGTAATGAAAGCTTTTGAAGACGACCATTAAAATCCCATCACAGACATTGATCTAAAAATTAAAACAGCAGAACTATGACAAAATTATTGGTAGCAACCGTTAAGCCATTTCATCCCGATGCCATTCCTGGAATCAAAGAAATTGCAGAGAAAGCTGGTTATGAATTTGCCTTATTAGAAAAATATAAAGACCAATCGGAATTAATCGAGGCCGTAAAAGATGCAACGGCCCTGATAATCCGAAGCGACAAAATTACTGCCGACGTTATTGAAGCAGCCAAAGAGCTAAAAATCGTTGTAAGAGCAGGAGCCGGCTATGATAATGTTGACCTGGATGCGGCAACGAAAAACAATGTCGTTGTCATGAATACCCCGGGACAAAACTCCAATGCCGTGGCAGAATTGGCTTTAGGAATGATGGTTTATCATGCCCGCGGCCATTTTAACGGCAAATCCGGCACCGAGTTAATGAATAAAACACTTGGCATACATGCCTTTGGGCACGTTGGCCAGCTGGTCGCTAAAATTGCCCGCGGTTTTGATATGGACATCTACGCCTATGACCCCTTCAAATCGAAAGAAGAAATAAAAGAAAAAGGCGTTACGGCAGTGGATTCCGTCGAGGCTTTGTATGAGAAATGTCAATATATCTCTTTACATATCCCGGCAAATGAAAAAACCAAAGCATCTATTAATTACGATTTACTGAATAAAATGCCAGAAAATGCGCATTTAATTAACACCGCCAGAAAAGAGGTTATCCATGAGGAAGACCTGCTAAAACTTATGAATGATCGTTCTGATTTTCACTATATTTCTGACATTGCACCAGATTGCGCCAGGGAGATAGAAGACAAATTTGAAGGACGCTATTTCTTTACACCGAAAAAAATGGGTGCTCAAACTGCCGAAGCCAATATCAACGCCGGTATAGCTGCTGCTGAGCAAATTGTCAGTTATTTAAAAAATAATGACACCACCTTTCAGGTAAATAAAAGCTAAAGCTAACCAAAGATGCTCAGGCTGTACAACGCTTTTCTGACAAAGAATGTGATGTGCGGCCTGAGTCTTATCAACAATAAATCAGATAAAAACCACAAAATCTTAGCCGCTATAGGCAAAAAATCTTATTTTTGCCTGCCTAAATTTTAAACTGTTACAACATGAACGAAGATTACAGAGAAAAAGAAGAAATGCAGGATAGCCTGCCCCGAGAAGAACGCAATTACAGCTTTTTTAGATTTGAAGATCTGCGACTGTATGACAAAGTATTGAATTATGTTGACTGGGTTTTCGAAATAACAAAGTTATTCCCTGAAGTTGATGACAATGGGTTGGCTTCGAAATACCGCAACGCCTCTCAAGCCATTGCCATTCGCATTGCCGAAGGATCCGGAAGAACAAAAAGTCAATTCATTTATCATCTAAAGCAGTCGAAAAGTGCAATCCGGGAATGTGTTGTTCTGACAACCATCTCCCATCGCTTTGGATATATCAATGACGAAGCGTTGGAAAATTCCAGAGAAAAGCTGATTGAACTTTCCAAAATGCTCGGTGCCTTAATTTCCTCTTTACAACGCAGTGCCAACGAAAATAATAACAGCACTTACCAACAACAGGGGAACAATCATCCCAATTATCAATAAACCAGAAAACATCAAACACTATGGCTTTATTAAAACCATTTAAAGGATTACGCCCTCCAAAAGAGATGGCTAAAGAAGTGGCTTCCCGCCCTTACGATGTGCTTAATTCAGCAGAGGCTCGTGAAGAAGCCAATGGAAATGATAAGTCTTTACTTCATATCATTAAACCTGAAATTGACTTACCTGAAAATACCGACCTCTATAGCGAACAAGTCTATCAAAAAGCAAAAGAAAATTTTGAAAAATTCCAGACCAAAGGTTGGCTCAAAGAGGATGAAAAAGAGAAACTCTACATTTATGCACAAACGATGGGAAACCACAAGCAATATGGCCTTGTAGGCTGTGCCGGTGTAGAGGACTATATGAATAATATTATCAAAAAACATGAGCTAACGCGGGAAGCAAAAGAAAAAGACCGGATGAAGCATGTTCGCGCTACCAATGCTAACATGGAGCCGGTATTCTTTTCGTATCGTGCTGTACCCGAAATTGATGAAATCGTTGAGAAATGGGTTAGTGAACATGAAGCTGAATATGATTTTATCGCCGATGACGGTGTAGGTCACCAATTTTGGGTTATTGACAAGCAAGATATCATTCAACGGCTGGTACAGCTTTTTGGCAGCATCCCTTATACTTATGTTGCTGATGGGCACCACCGCACTGCTGCTGCAGCATTGGTGGGCAACGAGAAAAAGCTAAACAACCCAAACCATAGCGGCAATGAAGAATATAACTTCTTCCTGGCAGTTCACTTCCCTGATAATCAGTTGGAAATAATTGATTACAATCGTGTAGTGAAAGACTTGAATGGAATGACAGCCGATGCCTTTATAGAAAAACTTTCTTCTTCGTTTGAGATTGAAGAAAAAGGTACTGAAATCTACAAGCCGGACCGGCTGCACAACTTCAGCATGTATCTGGAAGGAAAGTGGTATTCATTAACAGCTAAAGAGGGCACCTACGATGATAAAGACCCTATCGGTGTTCTTGATGTCACCGTATTGTCCAAACAGGTACTGGAAACACATCTAAACATTAAAAACTTAAGAACCAGTGACAGAATAGATTTTGTCGGAGGTATTCGTGGATTAGGCGAATTGAAGAAACGTGTTGACAATGGAGAGATGAAAGTGGCTTTTGCCCTGTATCCGGTAACCATGGAACAGCTGATCAATATTGCCGACAGCGGAAAAATCATGCCGCCAAAAACAACCTGGTTCGAGCCCAAGTTACGCTCCGGACTGGTTGTTCACAAACTTGATGATGAATAGTAATAATAACAAAAAAGCTGCCTAATAACCCGGCAGCTTTTTTTTATCATTGGCTTTTTGCCTGACGTTTTCTTTCATGCTCATCCAAAAGGATTTTTCGCATACGAATAGAACGAGGCGTTATTTCAAGATATTCGTCTTCATTAATATATTCCATGGCTTCTTCCAGTGAGAATTTTATTGGAGGAGCGAGCAGCACTTTATCATCAGAACCTGATGCCCGTACATTGGTTAGTTTTTTCCCTTTGGTAACATTAACAACAAGGTCATTCTGACGGTTATGTTCACCAATAACCTGCCCGACATACACCTTATCCACCGGAAGGATAAAAAACTTCCCTCTGTCCTGCAACTTATCAATTGAATAAGCCAGTGCGGTTCCTGTTTCCATAGCTACCAGGCTACCATTTCGTTTATTTCCAAGTTCACCTTTCCATGGTTCATATCCAATCAGTTGATGGGCCACTATCGCTTCTCCTTCTGACACTGTCATCAAAGCGTTGCTAAGGCCAATCAGCCCGCGGGCCGGAATTTTAAATTCAATCAGCTGACGGTCCTCTTTGGTGATAATAGAAACAATCTCTCCTTTTCTTCGTGTTACAATTTCTATAGCTTTTCCGGCAAACATTTCCGGAATTTGGACTGTCAGTCTTTCTACCGGCTCCTGTTTCACACCATCAATTTCTTTTATCAACACCTGTGGTTGTCCTAATTGAAATTCATATCCTTCTCTGCGCATGGTTTCAACCAGTATAGAAAGGTGCAAAACACCCCTACCGTAAACCATCAAGCGCTCAGGAGAGTCAGTATCTTCAACTCTAAGTGCCAGGTCCTTCTCTGTTTCTTTATATAATCGTTCCCGGATATGGCGAGATGTAACATATTCTCCTTCCTGTCCATAAAAAGGCGAGGTATTAATGGTAAACAACATACTCATGGTGGGTTCATCCACCACTACTGGTGGCAGCCCTTCGGGCTCATCATGATCAGCAATTGTATCACCGATATCAAAATTTTCCGGTCCAATCAAGGCGCAAATTTCTCCTGACACCACTTCCTCTTTGGTTTTCCGCTTTTCCAGGCCCTGAAAAAGAAAAACTTCTTTAATCTGGGACTTAAGCACAGTTTTATCACGTTTTACAACAGAGATAGTCATCCCGGCTTTTAACTTTCCTCTGGTGATTTTGCCTACAGCGATTCGTCCTACGTAAGAGGAGTAATCAATCGAAGAAATGCGCATCTGCAAAGTACCTTCCTGTTCTATAGGTGGATTAACATAATCCAGAATAACATCCAAAAGGTAACTGATATCCTCGGTGGGCTGCAAAAAATCCGGGCCCATCCAGCCTTGCTTAGATGAACCATAAACCGTAGGAAAATTAAGTTGCGCTTCATTACCATCCAGGCTATACATCAAATCAAAAACAGCTTCCTGCACCTCATCAGGGGAACAATTAGGCTTATCCACTTTATTGATGACAACAATGGGTTTAAGCTTTAACTGCAAAGCTTTTTGCAATACAAAACGTGTTTGCGGCATTGGCCCTTCAAAAGCATCAACCAAAAGCAAAACGCCATCGGCCATATTCAATACGCGCTCAACTTCTCCGCCAAAGTCACTATGCCCTGGGGTATCAATGATATTAATTTTGGTACCTTTATATTGAACCGAAACATTTTTTGATAAGATTGTAATGCCACGCTCACGCTCCAGATCGTTGGAGTCCAAAATCAAATCGCGCACGACTTCATTCTCCCGAAAAAGCTTCGATTGATGTAATATCCGATCTACCAACGTCGTTTTTCCATGGTCTACATGAGCAATAATGGCGATATTTCTGAGGTTTTTCATGTTGATAATCCGCTTAAATGAGGCGCGAAATTACGCTTTATTTTGACATAAACGTATGAATTCTCTTGCATGCCTGTAGATATTACCATATAACAAAAAAGGCTGTATACATCAAACCCCGCCAGGGTAATCAGAGATCTCCTTAATCAAAATTTTCTCAGGATTCTTTTCAGCCCACTGGCCAAAAAGAAAATAAGAACCAGCACAAAAACAATGGTAGCCCCAGACGGAATATTCAACCACCAGGAAACGACCAGTCCTGAAAACGTTCCGATTAAACCAATAATAACCGACAAAAATAAGATCTCCCTGTAGTTTCGGGTAAACAAATTGGCTACAGATTGAGGCACTGTCAATAAAGACAAAACCAATATAATTCCCACAACACGAATGTTAAACACTATGGCCAGAGCCACTAATGAAATCATCAGGTATTTTATTGCCTGAACAGGCAAATTTCTTGTTCTGGCATAGTTTTCATCAAAAGAGACATAAATAATACTATTATAAAGCAATAAAAACACCAGGACACTAAGCAGTGAAAGAGAGCCCAAAAGCCATATATCCAGGCTTGAAACTGTCAAGATACTCCCAAACAGATAAGACATAAGGTTGGGGGCATAGCCCGGGGTGATATAGATAAAAATAACGCCCAGCGCCATACCCAAAGACCATAACATGGCGATAATGGAATCCTGCCGCACTATCCTTTTTTGAGAAAAGCGTTCAATGCCAACTGCAACTAACACACTGAATATCGCCGCTCCAATAATAGGATTGATGCCGGCAAAATAACCGATTCCGATGCCTCCAAACGAAGCATGTGTAATCCCTCCGGATACAAATACCATCCTGCGGCTGACAATGTATGTTCCGGCCAAACCACAGCTGATAGCAGCAAAAACAGCTGCTAATACCGAGTTTGTCAAAAAACTATATTCGAAAATACTACTCATGAATGTGATGTTTTAATACGGTATGTGGAATATCTCCATGGGTAATTAACTGTATCGGACAATTATAAACAGATAACTGCTCTTTACTTATCGTATTGGATGCATGATAATGTACATACTCATTGACACAAATAATCGATTTGATGTATGAAGAGATGGTTCCCAAATCATGCGATACAAGAACAATAGCCATTTTTTCATTGAGTTGTCGCAGCATCTCATAAAGCTCTCCTTCAAACTTGTTATCAACATATGTATTGGGCTCGTCCAGGAACAAAATTTCAGGATCAGAAACAATAGCCCGGGCTAAAAAGACCCGTTGCTTTTGCCCACCTGACAAATCGCCAATACTGCGTTTCGATAAATCTACTATTCCAATAGCCTGCAGCACCTTCATCACTTTCTCGTGGTCCCTTTTCGTAAAGCGGGAAAACATTTTCTTTCGATTAGCTAAACCCGAGCGCACCACTTCATACACAGAAACAGGGAAGCTACTGTCAAATTCATTGATTTGAGGCAAATACCCCATGCTTCCCGGCATATTTTTTTGTGCAGAAGGAAAATAATATCGTACTTCACCCTTCCAGGGCTTTTGTAAACCAAGCATTGCCTTCAATAAGGTTGTTTTCCCGCCACCGTTTGGTCCGATAATCCCAATAAAATCATGCTCATAAACAGAAAACTGAGCATCCTTTATGGCAATCTTATTATCATAGCCAACTGTAAGCTTATTTACATCTATGAGTTTGCTCATACTATATGATTTAAACATTACTCTATTACCTCATCAGCTATTAAAAGCCTGAATAATATGATCCACCTGCTCAGCCCAACATTTATCCAAAGGGTTTATAACAACCACATCAATACCCAGTTCTTTAGCCACAGTTTGGGCATTTCTGACATCAAATTGTTTTTGAACAAAAACCTTTGTTACCTTTTGCTTCTTTGCCCTTTGCAAAACTTTATTAAACTGACCTGGCGAGGGTTCTTTCCCCTTGTCTTCAATCACGATTTGGTTCAGCCCATAATCCCGGGCCCAATAGCCCAGGGCAGGATGAAAGATCATAAAATTTTTGTTTTCCAGCTCCGCCATAGCTTTTGCCGCCATTTGATGCTTTAACTCAACCTGCCGTTTTAGTTGTTTATAATTCGACTGAATGGCTGAACGGTGTTCAGGATATAGTTCAGTCAATGCATCTTTAATCGCCTTAATCACAGGCAAAACAGTAGAAGGGGAAACCCAAATATGCGGATCAGCAACATGCTCGTGGATAGCTGATGGAGCTCCGGCATGCTGGTGCGAAGCCAGGTCAATCATTTGCACGTCTTCTGAGAGATCAAAAACGTTCATGGTTTTGTTATTTGACCGGAACCGGTCCATCCAGGCTTTTTCAAAAGACAAAGCCTCTATTCCCAGGTAGGCATCAGAACGCATTAGCTTTTTCATTTGCCTGGGTGTTGGCTCATATGTTGCCGGGCTCGAACCTTCAGGAACCATCACATTTACCTCTATGAAATCGCCCCCCATAGCTTCAATAAAATATTCCAGTGGTAAAATGCTTACACTTACGTTTGCTTTAGTATTATCCTTTTCTTGTTGCTGATTACATGAACTGGTCAACAGCACAAGAAAGATAAAGCTAATTGCTATTTTCATTTTTAGTAATCCCGTCATAATTAAATCTTTCTGCTTTTTTTATTGGTTTGAGATGCATCTTTTTAAAAACAATAACAGGCACCGGATCCCAGCCATGAGTCCCCCAGGGATGGCATCGTAATATCCTGTTTACAGCAATCCTGCCTCCTGCAATTGGCCCGTGTTTTCGCACTGCTTCTTTACTATATTCCGAACATGTAGGGATATGTCTACAGGAAGCCGGAGTTAATGGTGATATCACATATTGATAAAACTTAACCGGTAACAAGAGTATTTCAGTTGCTGATGCTTTCATATTGTCTTGCTTTTAGTTTTCAAACTTAAAAGAAATTTCAATAAAAATTACTCGTTGCATTTTAATGGCTGTTTGATTTTATTATTACACTTATCGCAAATTCCATATATGATAAAATTAAAACTTTTAAAAACAAAGCCTTTGGGCAAATCAGATGTATCTATCCTTTGACTATGCATACAATACAGTCTGCCACAAGACTGACATTCAAAGTGAGGATGATTAATACTGAGCCGGGAATCAAGATAGCCGGGATGAATCTTATATCTACTCTCGCCTTCTAATTGTATCCGGTGAATCAAATTCACTTTACTCATAGCAGAAAGATTCCGGTAAATGGTAGAGCGATCACAACAGCTTTTTAAAGCGTTTTCTATTTGCAATCCTGTCACAGCTTCTTCAAACTGTAAAAGATAGCTTACAATCCTTTCCCGTGCCTTTGTGACATTTAAGCTCGAACGCTTGAGTAAGTGATAACTTTTAGACTTCATGACTATTCTATTTGCAACTCAGTTGCAAATATAACCAAAAAAAATAGAGTAGAGACGCACGGCCGTGCGTCTCTACTCGTGCCCGAAGGGATACCGTCAATCAGCCTCGGGCTTAGTATTTCAATGCTGATTATCTTATTCTAAATCTTTTTCTTCTATTGCAAATTCATAGACTGAGTAATTTCCTAAAGCGCCTTTTTCTTGACGCAATTTAAAATTACCATAAATAAATTCCTTCTCTAGGGTTGTTCTATCATCACCATACCGAATGTTAATTTGCTTAATATATTTTGAGAGTGTTTCGTTGTCTTCTGTTTTCGGATGCTCAAAGATTTCACATCGCTCTACAGGATTGATGGTGTACGAAAGTGTTTTTTGATACTCTCCTCCATAAGTTAATATTTCTACAAAAATTTGTTCTGATGTATTGTTAACCACTTCATATACATTATAAGCTTTATTACATGAAGTAAAAGCTATCAGTACTACTAAAACTAAAAATATCTTATTCATAATGCTAACCAAATATTGAAATAATAAAATCTAAAACAAAATTCAAAGCTCTTACAATAAAGTAGGGCTTATCCTTTACTTTTTTCTCCTTTCTTTTTGTTTTTTTGTTCATAAAACAAGTGCTATTTGTTTTGATTGCCATTGTTTTGCATTTCTGGCACTGATGAGCCTCCTGGTATATGTTCTGGAGGTGTTGCAGGAGGAGTGAGTGGCATATGCTGCGGCTCACAAGGAATTCTTGAAACACTGTATATCAAATTATATATTTTCAAAGGAGGAAAAACTAATACTGTAGCCTGACGAACAACAAAACCGGTAACTTTCTCAAATTTATTACGAAACTCTTCACTCCAATTTGCCCCATCTAACTTCCTATCAAAGGATCTCATCTTTGCCGCAATATTTTTTCTTGAAGAAGAAGTAGGTCCATAAACCAAAGGTTCATTATTCGCTTTTTTATATTTCTTGTAAGAAGACCTACTCTCAATTCGATCCCCTTTATTCCAAACATGGGCGCCACCTACAGTACTACCTTCTACTTTCTTTCCATCTTTCGCTTTATCCTCAGCAGATTTATAAACTTTAAAACCCCATTCTTTCGAACTCTCATACTTAGTAACATCACCAACTCTGTCTGAGCCATATTTCTCAACAGCCCTTTCGTGTTTACGTTTGGCTTTATTTTCTCCCCAACGTCCATCTGGGTCAATATTGATTATTGGGTTTCCCCAAACGTAATTATATGGACTCCATGAAGGTGCGTGATCGGTTAGCGGATCCACACTCAGCCACACGCTCACCTCGCTGTCATAGTAACGAGCCCCGAAGTAGTGATACCCGGTATTCTTATCCTTTTCTTTGGCGGAGAAGGTGTAGCGGGTTTGCCA
>JBNJHE010000082.1:0-11319 GCA_051748205.1 Bacteroidota bacterium
TTCATCTGTCTAAATTTTGATTGATGTTTTCATTGTTCATTGTGTTGGCTGCTTCTTCTCCGGTATGCGTATATGCCGGAAGTGTGACTGTAAATGAGGAGCCTTCTTCCGGTTTACTGCAGACATTGATATCGCCATTATACCGATCCACCAGTTTTTTGACTATGGATAGCCCTAAGCCGCTTCCACTAATGTTTTTGGTTTTTTCATTTTTGATACGCACAAATTCATTGAACAGCCTGGCTTGTTCTGTTTTGCTCATCCCTATGCCTGTATCCGAAACAGTGATTGTTGCAAATCCTTTGCTTTCCCTGATGTTGCAATCTACTGTGCCTCCTTGCTTGTTATATTTTATAGCATTGGATATTAAGTTATTCAAGATAATTTCCATTTCGTCTGCGTCGGCTTGTAACTCCAGCTTCTCCGGGCCGTGAATATTGACTTTTACATCTTTTTGGATGGCGTATGGTTTCATCATGTCAATCGCGGAATAAGCGATTTCAGTTAAATTCACTCTGGCTAATTCCCGGCTTTTCTTTCCCGATTCTATCTGTGTGAGATCCAACATATCCATAATCAGGTTTTGCATACTTTCGGTACGTTTTTTTAAGCGTTCCAGGATTTCTTCATAATCGTCTAGTTGCTCTCCAAACTCCCTTCTCTGCATCATCTTTATATACCCTTCTATAGCATTGATGGGCGCTTTTAATTCATGCGACATCACCGAAAGAAATTGAAAGCGTATTTGTTTGCCTTCTTTGTTTAATTTTGTTGTCATCCGCTTCAGGAAAATATGGCGGGTGACATTTTCCATTGCAGACTTTAGCTCTTGAGGTGTAAAGGGCTTGGGTACAAAATCATAAGCTCCGTTTTTTGTGGCTTTTACTGCTACTTCCAATGAGGCATGCGAGGTAATCATGATCACGTAAGTGTCGTATTGTTTTTGGTTGATATATTCCAAAACGTCATTGCCTTGTATTCCGGGTAATTTATTGTCCAATAAGACAACATCAGTCTGTGTTTGATCAATAAACTCTATGGCATCTTCCCCTGTATATACCGAATGTATATCAAACCCTATGACATTATCCATAAAGGGATAATCGACCGAAAATTTTCGTAAAATACGCTCTATCCCGGAACAGATCCCGGTTTCATCGTCTACAACTAATACCGTTAACTTTTGCATAATTTTCTAATTTGTTTTCCGGATGCTTCGCTTTAAATTCCTGTTTCCGGATATACAAAAATACTATAACTTTAGTAGTTTATTAATTTCCCGATGCAATTGATCCGATCGGATTCCTTTTTCCAGATATAAATCTGCTTTTATCCATTTTTGTTCTGCTTCCGACTGTAGATCAAAGGATATACCGGTTTCTGACGCAACCGCTGTAGCTATTATGATGGGCATGTCCGGATATTTCTGTTTTGCTCTGTAGCTCAGTATAAAGCCACTGTCATCATATTCCATCATTAAATCAAAGATCGCCAGATCGGGCTTGATTTTGTTTAGTAATTCTTCTGCAGATTTTTGACTGTCGGCAGTAATTACCTGATATCCATATTTTTTTAAGTTGTGCGCTAGCTGAAACAGATAATCTGCGTCATCATCTACTAATAATATTGTTTTGTCTTCCTTCATAATGAACAGTCTGAATTTTAGAATTTTAAAAAATGACTTAATTATTGCATTATTCCCCGTTTGTGGGTTTTAATTTGGATTACTATATTGAGGCAAAGTTACTTTAAATGTAGTTCCGGTTGGTCCTTTATCCGGATCAGTATTGGAATCTATGGCTATTTTTCCCTGATGCATTTTTGCAATTCCGTATATTGTTGCCAGGCCCAGTCCGGTTCCTTTGCCAATACCTTTGGTTGTATAAAATGGCTCAAATATTTTATCCAAATTTTCCTTTGGAATTCCCTCTCCGGTATCTTTAACTTTAAAGATTATATTTTCGTTTTCTCTTTCTATAATGACAGACAGTTTTCCACCTTCCGGCATAGCTTCAAAGGCATTTTTCACCAGATTTGATAAAAGCTGAAGCATTTGTTCTTCATCCAGCTCTGCAAAAGGATTGTCAAGCTTGCAGATAACCTGTGTGTCTACATTATCGGGAATTATTAGTGCGTTGATGCTGTTATGTGCCAGCTCTTCCAGGTTAAGTAATGTTCGCTTTACCTGGTTTTTGCGTGCAAAATTCAATAATCCTCCAACAATTTTTTTGCAGCGTTCAGCTTGCTCAACGATGAGTTTTAAATCGTCTGAAATTTGTTCGTCTTCTTTGGCTTCTTCCTTCAATATGTTGGCATACATGATGACAACTCCCAGAGGGTTGTTGAGTTCATGGGCAATTCCAGCCGAAAGCTGTCCCATTGAAGCCAGTTTTTCTGATTGTTTAAGTGCTTCCCTGGCCGACTCGAGTTTTTGGTTTGATTCATTGAGCTGTGAAACCGAATTGTGCAGGGACTCAATGGTGTGAGGCAAGCACATTTCTGTCTCAGCCAGCCCTTTACATATGGCTATTGCATGCTCTTCGCAGGTCTCGTATCCGCATGCTCCGCAATTAAGATGGTCTTTGGGGTCATATTTTCCCATAATCTCTAATTGCTTAATGATATCATCACGTGAGGGTAGGGGCATGCGCTGGTCATTTTCTTTGAAATGGATAGTTAAATTAAGCTGAAGAAACTGCTCCATATCCTTAAGCCATTGTTCTTTGTTAATGCTATCCAGCTTATTTTTTACATAGTTTTTGATAAATGTCCTTTTGGCATACCTGTTAATAGACGAAGTCATACCGGCACCCATAATGCAGCCCTCGCAGCATAGCAGTTCCAAATGCTCCTGACGGATCAGTCCTGATTCAAATTCCTTAATGGCTTCAATAAAGTTTTGCCGTCCCTCTGCAACAATGATATCTCCTTTATGGATATCATCATCCAGGTTTACTGTCTGTATCAGCCCTCTGCTCACCGGGAATATTGCGCCTTTCCCGGCCTGCGGTGCATCAAAGCCGCGGGCTTTGGTGTTGCCGGGAGTTACCATATCCTGTTCAAACATTTCCCGTAGCTCTTTGAATGTTAGGATCGCATCAATTTCTTCCGATTCATCTTTTTTGGCTATGCACGGACCAATAAAAACAATTTTTAAGGCAGGATCATACTTAGTTCTCAGGACTCTGGCAGTGGCAACCATCGGTGAGGCTATAGGGGACAAGGCCCCAACGAGATGTGGATGGTATTTTTCGATAAAAGACACGATGGCGGGACAATCAGCGGAGATATATTTTGTGTGGATATCGCTTTCGATTAGTTCTTTAAACTTTTGCGCAACAAGGTCAGCGCCAAAAGCAACTTCATTCACATAATCAAACCCCAGCGCTTTTACCATGCCTGCAAACGTTTGATGGTGCGGTAAGGACATGAATTCAGCAGGAAAGCTGGGCGCAATAATGGCCGCAACCTTATGATCACTTTTTACTAAAGCCCGAACCTGATCAATGCTTTTGCGAAACACTTTGGCATCCTGACTGCATACCCTAACGCAGTTTCCACAAGCAATGCAGCGATCCTGGATGACTTCAGCCTGCCCGTTGACAATGCGAATTGCCTTGGCCGGGCATTCACGAACGCAAGTATAGCAGCGGCGGCATCGCTCTTTTAGAGTGTATACCAGGCTGTCAGTGGCTTTGTTGTCTGTTGCTTTACTTGTTGTCATAAAAATATATCCCGTTTTGAATATGTTGTATAAAACAATTCCCTGGCTTGTTTACTCCCGGCACCGCTTAAATAGTCTTTGTATAGATTTTGCAAACCCGGGTTTTTGTAGGATTCCTTGATGGATTCTTTGCTGTCCATGTCATAGAGTGTCTTGTAGCGTAGTTTAAGGTATTTTTCATCAGTGCCAATGGGTTGGCCACCGCCACCTATGCATCCTTTTGGACAAGCCATCACTTCGATGTAGTCGATATCGCTGCGGCCATTGCGGATTTCGTCTAAGAGCTTTTTAGCCTCTCCCTGCCCGCTAACAGTCACAAAATTAATCGAATGTGCTCCTATTTTTGCGGTATATTCTTTTCTGTTTTTGAATCCGCGAAGTTGCTTAATTCTAAAATTGCCAATATTATCCTGTTCATAAAGATAATAAAGTGTTCTGAGTAAGGCTTCTGTGCTTCCACCCGAAACAGCAGTGATTTTTGCTGCTGAGCTTCTGCTGTTAAAGGGTTCATCAGCTTGTTCTTCGTTGAGCTGTAGTATGTCTATGCCGTTGAGATTTAAAAATTCTATGAATTCCCGTGTTGTCAAGACGGCATCTACACCGCTGTTCCCCTTATAGGTCATTTCTTTGCGTTGGGCTTCAAATTTTCTGGCTGTGCAGGGAGTGATGCTGACAGAGTAAACATTCTCTGGCTGAATATCCTGTTTGTCAGCCCAATAGCGGTTGATTAATGTTCCCATAATTTGTTGCGGGGACATACAGGGCGAGAGGTGATCCAGAAAATCAGGCGCAAATTGCTCTGCATATTTTATCCAAGCCGGACAATCTGATGAAATCATCGGAAGTTGTTTTTTCTGCGCTAAGCGATTTTTTAACACAGTAGCTTCTTCCATAATCCTTAGGTCGGTAGCAAAAGAGGTGTCAAAAACCATATCGAAGCCTGTTTTTTTCAGGGCTGATACGATGAGTCCAATAAGGTCTTTGCCCGATTTAAAATCGAAGGTCATGGATAAGGAAACCGTCAGTCCGGGGTCAATTTGTGCGATTACTTTTTTGTTTGGATCGTTGAGTGCAGCCTGAATTCCGGCCAGGTGATTTTTTTCATGGAGCGCTCCTGTTGGGCAAACCATGATGCATTGTCCGCAATTGATACAGCTTGAGGTGTTAATTCCCTGATTAAAGGTTGTTTGTATGGATGTGCTTTCGCCACGGCCGGCAAACTCCAGGGTATTGCAAGCCTGTACTTCTTCACAAACGCGCACGCAGCGTCCACAAAGGATACACTTAGACGGGTCGCGTATGATGCTGGCGCCGGATAAGTCCCTTTTTTTCCGGTTGCTAAGTGGTGGAAATGTGCGTTCCCTGACATGTAATTGTTCTGCTAACTTTTGTAGTTCACAATTACCATTGCGTTGACAATAAAGGCAGTCATCAGGATGGTCAGCAAGCAGTAATTCAATGATTTTTTTTCTTGCCTGAATCACCCGGGGTGAATGTGTTTGAATTTTCATCCCTTCCAGCGGATAATTGGAGCAAGCTGTTTTCAGGCTTTTTTCTCCTTCCACTTCAACCACACACATGCGACAGGCACCCGTGGGACTGAAGCCATCAAGCTGGCAAAGCGTAGGGATTTGTATCCCTTCATCTTGTAATGTTTGCAGGATAGTGCGGTCTGATTGCGCTTTTATGGTGTTGTTATTTATCGTGATGTTTACTTCCATAATTATTTGATAAATATTGCGTTAAACATGCAGGCTTTTTCACATAATCCGCATCCGATGCATTTGTTTTCGATAATAATATGGGGGTGTTTAGGGATCCCATAAATGGCATCCGTTGGACATTTATCGAGACAAGCTGCACAGCCGACGCAATTTTCCACACTGATGTAAAATGTGCGCATATCACTGCATACATTAGCCGTGCATTTACGCTCAAAGATATGCTCTTCATATTCCCGTCGGAAATATTGTAGTGTATCCAACACGACATTGGGTGCATTTTCACCCAGCCCACAAAGGGCCGTGTCGCGAATGACTTCGGCTAAACTTTCAATTGACATTACTCCTTTAAAGCGTTCCAGCGTTTGATTATCGCTTTTATCTGTAGGTCTTTGCGTTATGTTGTTGAGAATATTTAGCATGTTTTTTGTGCCTTCGCGGCAGCTAATGCATTTTCCACAGCTTTCTTCTTTTAAGAACCCCATTACGTAGCGTGCCATATCCAGCATACAGGTATCATGATCCATAACGATAATGCCACCGGAGCCCAGGTGAAGGTTCTCTTGTTGTAAGGTGTCAAAGTCGATGGGCAATTCAGCTTTCGCGGGCGGAAGGATATGCCCTGTCGGGCCTCCAAGGCCAAAAGCTTTTAATTCTTTTTGATCCAAAGGGCCACCTGCCAGGTTTTCGATGATATGTTTGAAAGTAGTCCCTGTTTTAACCTCTACTACGCAGGTTTTACGCACATGTCCACCTACGGAAAAGACTTTTGTCCCCGGAGATGAAGAGCATCCGATTTGTTTAAACCATTCAGCTCCATGTTGAATAATCCCCGGCACATTAGCCAGTGTTTCTATGTTATTGATCAGGGTTGGTTTTCCAAAAAGCCCTTTTGTTGACGGATAAGGGGGGCGTTCAGAAGGGATTCCTCTTTTGCCTTCTATACTGTTGATCATAGCTGTTTCCTGTCCGCAAACGAACGAGCCTGGCGAAACAAAAAGGCTTAGCTGTAAGCTAAAACCAGAATTAAAAATATTATCGCCCAACAAGCCATAGCTTTTTGCTTGATTTATAGCTTGTTCCATGCGCTCAATAGCCAGGGTGTTTTCCCATGAAATGTATAGATATGCTTTCTCCGCCCCAACAGCATAGGCCGCCAGTGCTATTCCTTCAAGAACAAGATGTGGATCGCTTTCTGTCAGAAATCGCTCCATAAAAGCACCAGGGTCGCTTTCCATACCATTGCATATCAGGTATTTTTGTTCTCCGTTAGCCTGGCTTACTTTTTCCCATTTTATGCCCGTAGGAAAGCCTGAACCACTGCGGCCTCTTAAATGACTTTCAGTGATGACTTCCCTCACTTCATCAGGAGTGATGCGGTTGATGGTTTTGATAAATGTTGTGTATCGCCCTGTAGCGATGGCTTGCTCAATATTTGTAGGGCAAAGGAAACCGCAATCTTTTAATAATCGGCGGTTTTGCTTTTCGAAAAAACTCAACTCATGGATGAAAGGGATATCAGGCCAGGGAGTATGCAGTGAATTTTGAACCTGACCAATGGTGTCGTCTTGAGGTACAATATGATTGAAGATATTGTCCAATAAGGATACGACCCGCTCTGCTGTAATGTTTTGGAAAAAAATGCGGCTTCTGCCGGGCAGTTGCACCGAAACTACTGGTTCATAGCTGCAGTTACCAAAACTTCCTGTAACATCTATCCCGGCTTTTATAGCCCGTTCATCCAGATAATTCCTGATGGCTTTGATGGTAAGTTTCGATCCGTTAACTATACTGCAGGAGCATTCACTTACAGTAATATATGGGCGGCTGACACGTTCTTTTCTGATCTGAGAAAGGTCAATTCCAGGATCATCGCTTTTGGTATGATCTGCCATATGCTTTAGGTATGTGCTTATGACTTGTTTATGATCCATGGCTTTCATTTACGTTTTGGTAATACTCAATAATTTCCTCCAACTTGTCTGTGTTTACCTGGGTGTAGTACTCGTCATTGACACCGATTACCGGACCCTGTCCGCAAGCTCCAAGGCAGGGGACAATTTCCAGGCTGAATAACCCATCGGTGCTTACATCTCCATCACGCAGGTTTAGTTGCTGCTCTATAGTATCCAAAAGTTTTTTTGAATGATTCATGTGGCAGCTTGTGCCTCGACAAATGCGAATATGGTAGTGCCCTGGTGGCTGATAACGAAATTGATTATAAAATGTAATCAGTCCGTGGATTTTTGTTGTCGGAATATTCATGCTATCCCCCAGGTCAGCTACCGATTTCTTCGGAATAAACCCGTATTTGTTCTGGATATCCTGCAATAATGGGATAAGCTGATTTCTTTCCTTGTGCTGCATCCTTTTTTTGCGCTGAGGTGTTATCTTTGCTTTCATATTGTTACCTTCGTTACAAAGATAACAAGTCCTGCTTGTGTATGCAAAAATTTTTGTTATTAAAATAACATTGTTATATTTGTAACAAATATGCTAATTTAAAATGAGCGGCTAAAAAATGGATTAATATATTGACTAAAAGATGTTTAGGCGTAGATATTGTGTAGACAGGTCTGGAAAAAGTTGAGTAATTTATAAGGTGTCTTAATTATTTTGGTGAGCTTATTGTATTTTTAAGGATTCAATTGTAAAGTAAAAACTGAAAAACATGGATAAGGAAAAAATAGAATTAACCATTTGCCTGGGTAGTTCTTGTTTTTCAAGAGGCAATAAGATGACGCTTAGAGCTATTGATGATTTTTTAAAGCAGCACAATTTGAAACAATATGTTCATTTTCGGGGAAATCATTGTTTTGGTTTGTGTGAAGAAGGTCCTGTGCTCAAGATCAATGATCATATACTTAAACAAGTAGATGAAAAGCGAGCAATTAAGGCGATCAAAGCTCATTTTAATATCGATTAAGTGGTATTGAAATGGAAGCGAAAATACAAGAACAAAAATGTGTTATCTGAAACATTTGTGTTATGCATCAACAAAGCAGCGATGAGCTGATTCGTATTAATAAAGAGACCTGCGAACAATGTTATGCTTGTGTGCGGGTATGCCCGACAAAAGCTTTAAAAGTAACAGAGGAAGAAGGATATCCTGAATTGATGTCCGAGCGTTGTATTGGTTGTGGCCATTGTGTTACGGTCTGTTCCCCTGATTCCATTACCTATCGCAAAGAAAAGCAATATGTTCAACAGTTGATCAAAAAGAAAAGCAAAACGGCCGCTATAGTTGACCCGTCTATTTCGGGAGAGTTTCATGATATTACTGATTACCGCAAGTTTGTGGAGATGATCCGGGCTTTGGGTTTTGACTATGTAAGCGAAATCGCTTTTGGTGTTGACGTGATTGCCTCGGAGTATAAAAAGTTGATTGAAGATTTTAAAGGCAAATACTATATCACAGCCAATTGCCCGGCTGTTGTCAGTTATGTAGAAAAATTTCATCCTGAACTTGTGGACAACATGGCTCCCCTGGTTTCTCCCATGATTGCCATGGCCAAGATAATGCGAAAGAAATATGGCGGAGACCTAAAAGTTATTGCTATTGGCCCCTGCATTGCTGCGAAAAAGGAAGTGGAGCATTATTCCGGAGGCAGTAAAGTAGATGCTGTTTTAACATTTGTAGAATTGCGTGAAATGTTTGAGGAGCATGCTATAGAAGAAAGCAAGTTTGAATTTTCCGATTTTGATCCGCCTATCGGTCGTAAAGGGTCATTGTATCCGATTAGTCGTGGGTGGTTGCAGGCTTCAGGGATGAGTGAAGACCTGATCGAAGGCAGTATGATAACCGCAGAAGGGCAGCGGGATATGATAGATGCTATCTTTCAGTTTGAAAAGCATGTTAATTTTATTCGTCGAAATCTAAATCTTTTTTATAACGAAGGGTGTTTAATGGGTCCGGGGACCTCGCGGGGTGGCCAAAAGTTTGTTCGTCGCACCCTGGTTACTGACTATGTGCATAAGCGCCTGAAGACTACCAGCAAGAGTTTGTGGCAAGAGGATATGAATGAATATCTTCAGCTTGATTACTCCAGGGCATTTACAAAAGATGATCAAAGGCTGCCTGAACCTACGGAAGAAAAGATAAAAGAGATTTTAAAAATTATCGGTCAGCATGATGGCGACCAGCAAATGGGTTGTCAGGTATGTGGCTACCGCTCTTGCCGCGATTTTGCCATTGCGGTGAGCAAAGGAATTGCCCGTCCTGAAATGTGTCATACCTACACTGCCCGTAAAAGTAAACAGTATATCGAGTCTCTTCGAAAAACCAATGCGAAACTGGAAGAAACGCAGGAAGCCCTGGAGATATCTGAAAAGACAGCAAGAAAAGAACAGCAATTGGCTAAAGAAGCTTCGCAGCGCTCTACCACCATGTTGAAAAAGTTGCCTTCTGCTGTGGTTATTGTCGACAGGGATTTGAAAATACTGGAATCCAACGAGCAGTTTATTGAAATAATGGGAGAGGAAGCCAGAGAAATTAATGAAATCATTCCCGGTTTGGTGGGTGCTGATTTAAAGGCCCTGCTAAGCTATAATGTTCACAACCTTTTTTCTTTTGTCCTGAAAAATAACGAAGATATCATGAATAAGGACATTAAGATAGGAGATCGATTGTTTAACCTGTCGATTTTTACCATCAATAAAAACAAAATTGCCGGAGCTGTGCTTCGGGATATGTATCAGCCTGAGGTTCGCAAAGAAGAGGTGATCCGACGCATTACGGATGTTATTGATGATAATCTGAATATGGTGCAGAAAATTGGTTATTTGCTTGGTGAAAGTGCTTCAGTAATTGAGAAAAAACTCAGTACGATTATAGAAACTTATGAGGAGGATAGTAAAGGCCGGGACAGGGATTCGTAAACAGGGAGCTTATGAGTGATAAATTCCATATTGAAATAGACCACGAGAAAAAACCCCATAATGGCGAACGGATTTGTGGCGATGTTTTTGTCAGCAAACGTGTAGGAGAAGAGAACCGTATTGTAGCGGTATTATCTGATGGCCTCGGGCATGGTGTGAAAGCCAATATTTTGGCTACACTCACCTCGGCAATGGCTTTAAACTTTACCATCGAGCATAAAGACCCGGCTATGATTGCTGAGATTATTATGAATACGCTTCCGGTTGATGAGGAGCGTAAAATAAGCTATGCCACTTTTACCATAATAGATATTGAGATCAATGGAGAGGTAAAGATTCTGGAGTATGATAATCCTCAGTCTTTCATTTTGCGTGGTGATGAATTGTTTTTACCTGAGTGGCAGTGTGTTTTGATGAAAGGGGAGAACAGGGGCAAGGAATTGCGTTTTTGTCGTTTTATACCTCAAAAGGAAGATCGTATTGTTTTTGCTTCTGATGGCATAACGCAAAGCGGCTTGGGGACGGATGTATACCCATTGGGCTGGGGTGAGGAAAACTGGCATAAGTTTGTGCAAACGACCATAAGTAATGAGCCAACTATTTCGGCCTCAAAATTATGCAGAAGAGTGGTTGCGCGGGCGGTAAAAAATGATGGTTTCACCTCCAAAGATGATAGCAGTTGCGGAGTAGTATATTTTAGAGAACCCAGAAGCTTGTTGATATGCACGGGTCCTCCTTTTCGAAAGGAAAAAGATAAGGAGCTGGCCGGGGCCGTTGAGTCTTTTAGCGGAAAAAAGATAATCTGTGGAGCCACTACTGCTGATATTTTAAGTCGTGAGCTGGACCTTGAAATCAAAGATGGATTTGAATTTGAAGATCCGGATCTGCCTCCGGTGTCATATATGGAAGGTATCGACCTGCTTACTGAAGGTATTTTGACACTGAGCAAGGTAGCAGAAATGCTGAAGAAGTATGATAATAAAACGCAGCTTGATA
>JBNJHE010000083.1:0-11235 GCA_051748205.1 Bacteroidota bacterium
GTCTTACCTTTAATGGTGGTGTTTTTCTATGCCCTTTGGCGAAGTCGTAAAATTAGGCAAGATATTCAAAATCAGAAACAAAATAATGATACAAAAAAATCAATAACTATGGAAAAGCAAAAAGTAGAAATTCGTCAAATTGAAAAGATTACACACGACACCTTGCGAATTGTGACGGATAAGCCGGAAGGCTTTCAGTTTATACCTGGTCAGGCTACGGAAGTCTTTATCGACAAAGAAGGCTGGAGAGATGAAGGAAGACCGTTTACTTTTATTTCTTTACCCGAAGATGATTTTTTGGAATTTGTGATCAAAACATATCCTGAAAAGGATGGTGCCACTGATAAACTTTTAGACCTCGTTAGTGGTGATCATTTGTTTGTGAAAGACATCTTTGGCGCTATTCAGTATAAAGGCAAAGGGACATTCCTGGCTGCCGGGGCCGGAATTACTCCTTTTCTGGCCATATTCAGACAGCTGGAAAAGGAAAATAAGCTTCAAGGTAACTACCTCTACTTTAGCAATAAAACTGCTGATGATATTATTATGAAGGAAACACTTGAATCTATGCTGGGTGAAAATATTACTTTTTTACTCTCTCGTGAAGATACTTCTGCTTACGAAAAAGGTAAACTTGATGATAACTATCTGAAAAAAGTGATCCAAAATACAGATCAGTATTTTTATATCTGTGGACCATGGGATATGGTTGACTCTATTCAGCAATCGCTTATGGATTTAGGTGTGGCAGAAGACAAAATTGTCAGAGAGGAATAAATCATGACCCGGGCCGGTTTGTTGTGCCTGCTTTTGATCAGCGAACAGGAATTAATCTTGTTGAACCGGGTTATAATATAGAAGAAGTACCAATTATCGGAAATCTTACTAATTTTGTGGCATGAACCAGGCCATGATTCGCCAGCTGTCGAAATACACATGCGGATATTATAGTGTAATTGAAAACCGTGTGACGGTAATTTGATGTCTCATGGCGAACCCCTCCGTCTTAATGACAGGGGCCATAAAAATCAAAAGGATATACAAATGAAGTTTCTGATAACCGGATTGGGAAATATGGGGCCCGATTATGAAGCCACACGCCATAATATTGGCTTTGATATTTTGGAACATCTGGCTCAAACCAAAAAGGTTTCTTTTGAAGTTAAAAGATATGGAGATGTGGCTGTTGTTAAGCATCGTGGTAAAACACTGGTATTGTTGAAGCCTTCTACTTTTATGAATCTTAGCGGTAAAGCAGTCCGCTACTGGATGGAGAAAGAGAACATTCCTGTTGAGCGTAGCCTTGTTGTTACTGATGATGTTGCCCTTCCTCCTGGTACCATTCGCATCAAAAAAAAAGGCAGCGACGGTGGACATAATGGATTAATTGATATCATTGATCGCCTCGGACGTACAGATTTTCCCAGACTGCGATTTGGCATTGGTAATGATTATCCAAAAGGCGCACAGGTGCACTATGTGCTCGGCAAATGGTCTGAGGAGGAAAAACAAATTATTAAGCCTCAAATTGAAAAAGCAGCTGACAGTATTCTGGCTTTTGCCTTTATGGGTATTGAAAAAGCAATGAACCTGTACAATAATAAATAAATTTTCTGTTTTTTGTTCTTTTTAATGTGCTGATAGATAGTAATATAAATAAATTGTGCGCAAAAATTTATTTTTTTTGTAACAAAAACAAACCCTATGACGTCACAGGAATAAACAATCAAAAACAAAACGTCATGAAAATTACTACTCTTATCATTGCCTCAGCCCTGATCATTGCCAGTGTTACTAACCTGAATGCAGAAAACAATAAAATAACCCATCAGGATCAGGAAGTCAAACTACCGGAAGAACCTTATGTTGATGATGTTCCTTTTGACACAAAAGCCGTTGTGGAAGCTCTCGAAAACAATAAAGACAAAAAGCAACAGCCAACAACAGAGGTTAGCCTGCCCGAAGAAGAATATGTTGATGATGTTAATATTGATACCCGCCAGGTTGTTTTGGAACACTATATGAACGCCAAAGAAATTACGAAAGTGATTACTACCACCATCAAAAAATCTCTCAGGGATTTTTCTGACAAAGGATACATCAAACACAATCAGTTGAATTTAGTGAAATTGTGTGTTGACTTGCTTACAGAGGATAAATCTTACGATGTCTGCCTGCCAGAAGAGGAGTATGTCGACGATGTCCCTTTCAATACACAGGAAGTAGTAGAATCGATCAGATAAAAGATATAATGCGGTCTCCCTAACGGAGAAGTAAGGTGAAGTTTAAAGAGCTGTCCTTTGTGGCAGCTCTTTTTTTGCAATCATTCCAAAGTTTTTATATTTTAGCCTGGAATATTCATGCAGCTAATATGTATGAGGCCGGTCTAAAAAGCCTTCAAACTGCTGATTTTTATCGTTTTTACCCCTAAGCCCTAAAGGGAGACCGCTAAAAATCAGCAGTTTGAAAAAGTCTCCTTTAGAGGATTTAGGGGTCTTAAGGCTTTTTAGATGGCACTCATGTATTATTCAAAAAAAGCATAAAGCTATATTTGTTTATCAATCAGAAACATTATTATTTCGATAAAGCTAATTTTTGAATAATACTGCCTGGATTCGATAATGCAAGTCTGCGAAACTCGTGGATATTTAGACATCGTACAGCAAAATCACATTCAATGAAGACCATTGGATACATAATTGTCTTACTGTGTGGGTTGATGACAAAGGGTTATTCACAGCACATGCCACAATATTTTGAGGCTGGCGGAACCGGAGCAGTAACAACCCTGGTTACCGACTATCAGGCACTGGGGATAAATCCGGCAAATCTGGGTTTTCCTCAGGATGGGCGTATGATTCATTTTAGCTTTTTAGAAAGTGGGTTTTCCTGGGCTTCGGATGCAATTACCCGCAAGGATATCTGGCAAACCTTTATCAGTAATAACATGGATGGCTTTAGTTTGCAGGACCAAAAACAAGCTGCCCTGGCTTTTAGTAATGCCGGATTTATTATGCAAAGCAATCTGAATCTTGTCTCCTTTTCTTTTCAAAATGAACTGCTTGGAGGTATTGGACTGGTAATTCGTGATCGGATATCCAATCAGGTACGCTTAAATAGCAATTTGGCCGAATTAATTTTTCTTGGCAACGATGCTCCTTATTTTCAAAATTTACAACCGACCAGTCTGAAAGAGATTTTTGAAAACTCCAAAATCTCGGGCAGCTGGTACCGGGAAATTATTCTTGGCTATGGCCGTAAGTTTATGTCTTTGGCCGGCCTGGAGTTGTATGCCGGGGCGGATGTTAAATATATACTTGGCTATGGAGATTTGAATATCTACAGCGATGGAAAGGATTTTGTAGCTCGTTCGTCCATTACGCCATACATGGATATCCATTACGACAACAGTTCGCCTACAGCGATGGCTCAGAGTGGGTTCCAACCTGTTGGACATGGCATGGCCTTTGATTTGGGTGCAACCATCAAATACAGGGATATCTTCAAAGCCGGCCTGGCTATTAATGACCTGGGATCGATAAACTGGGAGTCGGAAAACTACCAGGCACCCAATATCAAAGTGGATTCTGTTGCTTCTGACGGCTTTAACAGTTACAAATTTGTTGATGAGATCAAGCAGTTGTTCGCTAATGACCACATCCTGCAATGGCAGGGTGCACAGTCCTACTCAACCGGCTTGCCGGCGAATGTGCGTTTGGGTGGTAGCATTAACCCCATTAAGTGGTTTGAGGTGGGAGTAGATGTGATGGCTCCGCTAAATAATCATGCCGCAAATCTTGATAAAGCTATATTTAGTGCCGGAGGATATTTTAAAATTGGTGATGTTGTCAGGCTATCGCTGGGCTATGTCGACGGTGATATCTTTCACCGCAATATGCCTTTTGGCCTGGCATTTGGCTTTCGTCACTGGCAGTACGGCTTTGCTACAGGAGATTTGCTGACTTTTTTCCGTCAGGAGAATCCAACCTTATCATTTACTTCAGGCTTTCTGCGCTTTAAATTTGGCCCCGCCTGATTATTTTTTGCCCGGACTGATATCTTCTGGTGTTAGATTACCGGATTTTTCTATTTTTGTCTGAAACCATAAAGTATAACCTATGATGACAAAAATGAAATTTGCGGCTGCTGTAGTATTATCACTTATCCTGCAATGGTCGTTTGCACAAGACAAGAGTGACTGGGAGGGCGGCGTTCCGGAAGGATGTACTTCTATTACTGTTGGCAAAAAGGCCTCTGCCGATGGCTCTGTGATGACTTCCCATACCGACGATAGCCACAGAACACGCTCCTGGATGGATATTGTTCCTGCAAAAGACCACGATAAAGGAGCCACTATGCCGATGTATAAGAGAACAGCCTGCGATTCTTTTGCTATGCCTACCTATAAACATACAGAGATTGGGCGTATTCCACAGGTTGGGCATACCTATCAATACATCAACACCGCTTATCCCAGTATGAACGAACACCAACTGGCTATCGGTGAATCTACTTTTGGTGGTCGCGATGAGCTGCAATCCGACGAAGGTTTGATTGATTGCCAGCGGCTGGATCAGTTGATGCTTGAGCGTACCACTACCGCTCGCGAAGCTATCAAAATGGCTGGCGAATTGACAAAGAAATATGGATGGAATGATGCCGGAGAGTGTCTTACCATCGCTGATACAAAAGAAGTGTGGCATTTTGAAATCGTTGGCCCCGGAAAAGGAAAGGTAGGTGCAGTATGGGTGGCGCAACGTGTCCCTGACGATCATATTTCGGTTAATGCCAATGCTTCTACCATTCGCGAAATTGATCTGGATAACGAAGATTATTTTATGGCCTCCCAAAATATTTATGAGGTAGCCAAAGAAAATGGCTGGTGGAAAGAAGGAGAGAGATTTAGCTTTGCTGATGTTTATGCACCCGGTAGCCGCAAGTCTGTAGCTTCACGGCGCCGCGAATGGAGAGTCTTTGACCTTTTGGCACCTTCACTTAATTTGAACCCTACCAGCGAAAATTATCCGTTCTCTGTCAAACCGGATAAACCGGTTGAGATAGAAGATATGATTATGGTTTTTTCTGATTACTTCCAGGGAACACCCTATGACATGCGTCGCAATATTACAGCTACTGATGAGGACGGAAACACCGTGATTTCTCCGCTGGCAAATCCTTTTATGCCTTATGATCAGCTTGAAATCAGCAATGTCAGCGGTGGCTGGTATCATGTTAATGAAGAATCCGGGGACATTCGCTTTTTAGGAGAACGTACCATTGCCCGATGGTATACCATGTATGGAACAATTACGCAATCAAGGGATTGGCTGCCGGATGAAATCGGCGGTGTGGTATGGCTGGCACAGGATAATATCGCCTCCTCTATTTATATTCCTGTTTATAGTAATGTCACTCATTTGCCGGAAAGTTATGCTACTCCGGGGCGGCCAAACGGATATACCCGTGAGTCGGCCTGGTGGGCTTTTAACCGCCTGGGAACACTGGCCGCACAGCGATGGGGTGATATGAGCAAAGATGTACGAGAGGTTTGGGACCCCATACAACAGAGCTTGCTGGATCAACAAAAAAGCTTTGAAGAAAAAGCACTGGAGCTTCAAAAAGCAGGAAATGATGAGGAGCTGATTCAGCTGTTAACGAAATATACCAATGAATGGGGTAATGCAGTCGTGGATAGAGCCTGGAAGCTGGGGGATGAACTCTGGACCAAATACGATGAAATGTTTTAAAAGGGGTGCTGAGAAAATTTTGTTTTTGACCTCCTTTGATGTGTAATGATTTGTTGTAAATGCTGATTAAGAAAATTTTATGGCGAAAAAGAAAAGAGCTATTCCACATGCTTATGTGATCGTGTTTTTTATCATTGTTTTTTCTGCTGTTCTAACCTGGGTGATGCCTGGAGGAGAATATGAACGGACTACAGTGACCATGAAAGACGGGCAAACCAAAGAAATTATTGAACCCGGATCGTTTCATGAGGTAGAGGCCGAAGCTCAGTCCTGGCAGGTTTTTGCTGCTATGTTTAAAGGCTTTGTCCGCCAGTCTGACATTATCATTTTTATTTTGATGATTGGTGGAGCCTTTTGGATTATGAATGAAAGCCGGGCAATTGATGTAGGGATATTATCGTTTTTAAAAGCTTCGCGTAAGCTTGAAAGATTCAGGTTTTTTCGATTTTTGGGCGTGGATAACTTGATTATCACCCTGATTATGCTGCTTTTTAGTGTTTTTGGTGCTGTCTTTGGCATGAGTGAGGAAACCATTGCTTTTATCATTATCATAGTTCCTTTAGCCATCAGTATGGGGTATGACTCTATTGTAGGCGTATCCATGGTGTTTGTCGCTGCCGGGCTTGGATTTGCCGGTGCTGTGCTAAATCCCTTTACTATTGGTATTGCACAAGGATTGTCTGATATCCCCTTGTTTTCCGGGTTTGAATATCGACTGTTTGCCTGGGCTGTGATTAATGTCATCGGTATTAGCTGGGTGCTGGCTTATGCCCGTAAAGTGAAAAAGAATCCAAAAGCTTCCCCTGTTTATCAGGAGGATGAATACTGGCGGAAGCGGGAAAAGGAATCTGATCCTATGCATATCAAATACTATAAGAATATAGCCTCCTGGATTACTTACTTCCTGGTGCTGGGCGTTCTTGTCTTTTTGTCTTTTATAATGACATATACCGATATGAAAATCGGTAATTCAATAACTACGCTACCCGTTATTCCCGTCTCAGCTGGCTTGTTCGCGGTGTTGGGCCTTGTCTCACTCCGGAAATCTGTGCACTTTTTTATCCTTAACCTTTTATTTTTTACAATTATATTTCTGATAGTCGGGGTTATGGGATATGAATGGTATGTGCCCGAAATCGCCACTTTGTTTTTTGCCATGGGTGTATTATCCGGAATAGCCATGAATGCTTCTCCCAATAAAATCACACATTTGTTTTTGAGTGGCGCTAAGGATATCTTGTCAGCAGCTCTTATTGTAGGCCTTGCCGGTGGAATTATTGTGATTCTGGAAGATGGGAGAATTATTGACTCAATATTATATCATTTATCACAATCGATGAGCGAAATGGGCAAGGTCGCTTCGGTAGGAATTATGTATGTCATACAAACAGTGATTAACGTAATTATTCCGTCCGGATCAGCTAAAGCCGCTTTAACGATGCCTATCATGGCTCCTTTTTCCGACCTGATCGAGGTTTCCAGACAATCTACCGTGATGGCCTTTCAGTTTGGTGATGGCTTTACAAACATGATAACACCTACCTCGGGAGTGTTGTTAGGCGTTTTGGGGGCTGCAAAAATCCCTTATGAAAAATGGGTGCGCTGGATCGCTCCTTTTATGGCTGTTTTGATTGTGCTCGGGTTTTTGCTGTTAATACCTACGGTGTTGATGGATCTGAACGGTTTCTAGCTATCTTAGCGATGCTAAAAAAAAAGGCGACAGATACTTATGCTGTCGCCTTTTTTTTATTAAAGAAAGCTGCAAGCCCGTGGATAGAAAAAGTGAAGAAGGAAAACAAACCCAAAACCCACTAAGAAGTAAATAGCTTGCAGCTTATAACCTTTATTTTATTAAACTGTCTTTCGATTCTAACAAGGAGAATGGTAAAAAGTTCACCATAATGAGCAGTAAAAAAAACCCTGTCTAATAATGATCAATATCATAGTATTTTATGACAAAAAAGTTAGCGAGAAAATTAATCGCAAAGTTTTTTCTAATGCAGATGCATGAGTCCGCCCTAAACACATACAATTTTTTGCCGTTGCTAAAAATCAGCTTTACCCATCCCGCCTAAGGTGGGTGGCTGATTATCAACGGCTTTATCCGTCAAAAATAGATAAGCCAGGCACTAATTCGGTTCAATAATTTTAAACAGTTCATCCAGCTTTGGTGTAAGGATAATTTCGGTCCTTCTGTTTTTGGCCCGGCCTTCAGCGGTTTCATTACTTTCTATGGGAACATATTTGCTTCTGCCGGCAGCGATGAGGCGCGATTCATCAATATCTGCACTGCTGGTGATTGCACGAATAATTGTCGTGGAACGTTTGACGCTCAAATCCCAGTTGTCTTTCAGCTGTCCGCTTCCGTTGTATGGAACGCTATCAGTATGGCCTTCGATCATGATGTTGACATCGCGGTTTTTGGCCAACAGCTGCGCCAGCTCATTCAGTGCTTTTTTTCCCTGGCTGCTGATGTTATAGCTACCGGACGAAAAGAGCAGTTTTTCCTCCATGGACACATACACCTTTCCATTGCGCTCTTCTACGGTTAGCCCTTCGCCTTCAAAACCCCGTAATGCCGAGTTTACCTTGTCTTTCAGCGCCATAACCACAGAATCTTTGCGGTTCAGAATGGATTGCAGTTCCATTAGACGTTTTTGTTTCTCCTGCATCTCGGCTTTAGCTACTTCGAGCTCCTGCCTCATTTCTTTTAGGTTGGATTCCTTTTCCTGGATTTTTTTCTCCAAACGTCTTAAACTATCCCGCTGATGAAGAATGTTTTCCTGAGTCTTTTGTAAATCTGCCAGTATCTGTGCTGATTCTTCTTTGCTTTGCGACAACTGCTCTTCACGATTCTTTTTGAGCTGCTCGTAAGAGGTATAAAGCTCATTGTAGTTATCTGTCAGTCGCCTTTTTGTCGTTGATAATACAGAGGTATCCTGACGCAGGCTTTCAATGCGTTTTTTATATCTATCCAGATTGGATTCATATTCATTGATTGTGGCCGACATTTTTTCGTTTGCTGCCATCAATTCTTTATTCTTTTCCATGCAGGCATCACGCTTATCCACAACATTCTGATATTTGCGCTGAGGGACGCAACCGGAAACTAAGAAGAGAACCGCAAAAAGCAGTACAATGGCATTTCCTGTTTTTATTCCAGTTTTCATATGTATATAATTTTAATTTTTAATGGCTTTATGTTTTCCCCGTCATTTATACGAGGGCGCTCGCCCTGACAAATAATTCCCGACACACATCTGTAAAATACACTATAATCCTAATATATGTGTTCCGCCTTAGGCGAATTATGACTCTATTTAGTGTCAAAAATTTTTAATAATAAACACCAAAGATAAGACAGATCATAACACTTTACTAAAAAAAAATGAAAAAATAACCAACAGCAGTATGTTAAAAATCAATATCCAATAGGACAGGGCAGTGATCGGAATGCCTGGCTTCAGGCAAAATAACAGCTCTGTTTAGTTGTTTTTTAAGGTTTTCCGTAGCCATATGATAGTCAATACGCCAGCCTTTATTCTTTGCTCGTGCATTGGCCCTGTAGCTCCACCATGTATATTGATGTGGTTGTTGGTTGAAGACCCGAAAGGTGTCAACAAAACCGGAATTGACAAAGCCATCCAGCCACTCCCGTTCTTCAGGTAAAAATCCTGATACTTTAGCATTTCTTACCGGATCATGTATGTCAATGGGTTTATGACAGATGTTGTAATCTCCTGAAACTATAAGGTTGGGACGCTGCTGTTTAAGCTTGTCGATGCTATGCTGAAAGTCTTTAAGCCATTCAAATTTGAATGCCAGCCGTTCGTCGTTGGTGCCTGAAGGATGATATACGCTGATAACAGAGATGTTGCCATAATCGGCGCGGATAAAACGACCCTCCCGGTCATATTTTTCTATTCCCATCCCATAGGCAACATGGTCGGGTTGTTGTTTGGACAATATTCCTACTCCGCTGTATCCCTTTTTTTCGGCCGAATGCCAGTAGTGATGATATCCCAGACGCTCAAATTCTTCCACCGGAATTTGTGCCGGCTGGGCTTTGGTCTCCTGAAACAAAACAATGTCTGCACCCGATGATTCCAGCCAACTGCTAAAACCTTTACGGATAGCTGCACGGATGCCGTTTACATTATAGGTGATAATGGAAGGCATAGATTATAATTTTATGATTTTTTTTCTGATTCTCTCATCAGTAGTCGTTTTTACCTCAAGAATGTATAAGCCTTTTTGGAGCGCCGAAACATCCAAATGCGCTGATGTTTCCTGCAAGGAGTGCTGAAAAACCAGCTTACCCTGAATGGAATATATGCTGACACTTTTTAGCTGATGTGCCCCGGAGATCTTAAGCTGGAGTTTCTGGTTAACCGGGTTGGGGCTGATGTCAATAGCTGGTGCGCTGATTTTAGCGACACTGAGTGGCTGATCAACCGTTAAGTTCAGCAGTACAGGCAAATGGTCGCTCATAGTATACAGTGCCGACAAGACATTAGCAGGGACACTAGTGTTTCCATTGTAATTAATAGCATCATTAAAGTGCTGCCCGTCATTTGCCAGGGCCTGATAACTGTTTGCCTGATAGCTGTAATGACTGCTTTGATTTTTTATGGCTTCTGATATCAGAATAAAATCAAAACGATCATCCATGCCTCCACCAGAAGCGCATCCATTGGAGGAATAATGTGTGGACTGGGTGTGGATGTCTGCATAGGTGCTGCTATTGTTCCACGATCCCGGAGTGTCAATCGGATCATAAAAACGGATTGAGGCATTACTATGATTAAGAAGATTTTGATACGATTGCTCCGACGAAGACTTTACATTAAGGTCTCCTAAAAGCAAAAAATTACCTGGCGTCATCTCATTATCGATGTAATTCATCAGATCGGAAGTCATATCTGCTCGTAATTGCTGGTCGGATGTGCTGCTTCCGGCTTTTAGGTGGGTGACAAAACAGGTTAAATATGCGGTATCCTGATGTGTTGACAAATCCTGACTCTTAAAATAGAGTGTGTAAATATCCACATCCCGCACGCTTGTTGCAATCACATCCTGATCGGCCAGCCCAAACATCCGGCTGTCATAATAAAGCATGTTATCAATGGTTCCTCCTGTTGCATTAACAATATTCCCCATAGCGTAATGATTTCTGCCATTGCTGTTTAAAACGGTATTAAGAATGCGTTCCTGAGCAAAATTGCTGCTGCCCACTTCATTAACTGTGAAAATATCCGGGGTGGTGTAGTTGATGATATCAGTAAGAGCAGCATCTTTCGTTTGTATGTTGTTGTTTGACGAGGTGCAAAAAGAGTTAACATAGCCGTAGAACAGTAGGTTATAATGCATGACTTTGATGCTTTGCTGCTGCCCGAAAAGGGCTAGTGGAAGCAAAAACAGTATCAGGATATATTTTTTCATCTGTCTAAAATTTGTTCGGTGTTCAATGTTCAATGTTCAATGTTCA
>JBNJHE010000084.1:0-11182 GCA_051748205.1 Bacteroidota bacterium
TGCCTTAGGCGAGTCATGGCTCGGTTTATATGCCTGATATTTATTTGTGCTGCTAAGATATTTTAAAATTATTACAACACAACTACCTTTTTGGTATAAATGTAGTCTTTAAATCTTAATCTGATAATGTAGACCCCGGCATCCAACTGTTTTAAGTTAAAAACCACTTTTTGATCATTGGTTTGGTGTGCATGTTTTCTTGCAATCTGTTTTCCATTCAGGTCCATTAATACGATAGATTCTGCCTTTTGATCACCTTCCATCTTTATTGTCAGAATATTTTTAGCCGGATTTGGGTAAATCGTGATTGAACTTTCAGCATGATTTTCAATGCTGGTTTCTGTAATGACAATTGTTTTTGTTATGCTATCGATGCCACAGGGGTTTTCAATGAGCAATTTCACATCATATGATCCGGTTTGGGAGTAGGAATGTGTGGGGTTTTGCTGATCAGAGAGATTACCATCACCAAAATTCCATGAGTATGAAGCAGCAGAGGACGACAAGTTGTTGAATATGACCTGAGACTTGTTAGCCTGATAGTCAAAATCCGCAACCGGAGTATTGTTATATACCTTGATATCAAATGTCGCTCTTGGGCTGCTGCATGCTTTAGGTTGAACTTCCCAGTCATAAAAGTAATAGTAATAACCGTAGGGGTCGCTGCTGGCACTGGAGCTGGTGACTGATGCCAGATTGCTTATCGCATATGGGAAGGATAAGCCATTGTTGTTGCGGTATAAGTCAGGCGATTGTGGTCCTGCTAATTCATATGCGCTGCCTGCAGGTATATAAAAGTCGAGGTCGATGCGCTGTTCACCTGCAGCTATATTTACTGTTTTTGAGTCTACGGTCACTCCATTCGAGTTTCTTAAAACAATTGTACGGTTGCCAGCCGAACCGGCATATACTTTTACTGACGTTAATGTAAAATCCTGAAAGGCATCAAAGACCATATAATGCTCAAATGCTGCGGTAAAGTATCCGCCTCCGCCACTGTTATCCGCTTTTGCTCCGTTAATAGTGGGGCGATTTACGGCGTTTGTGGCATAAACTGTGGTGTCATTCGTTAAAGCGTTAAACGTTATGGTGCTGCCTGTATCTATCATATTGTTTAAGCCAGCATCTGAATACCATTCAACAGTGCCGTTAGCATTTGTTTGTATCGAATAATTGCCGGGCTTGCATAACTGTAAGGTATCTCCCATTATCGTATCCGGCATTTTTACTTTCACCACTGAAGGTAAAATCAGCGAGTCCGTTCCAAACGAGTTTGTCGTTACCAGTTTGACATCATAAACGCCGTTTGCGTTGTATTGGTGAACCGGATTTTGCTGGGATGAGGTATTGCCATCACCAAAATCCCAGGTCCAATTGGTGGGACCATTAAAGCTTAAATCATTAAACTGGACTTCTCCCTGGCATGTAAAGGTATCACTAATTGCAAAGTCGGTATTTGGTGCGGCGTTCGGATAAGTACATTGCCATTCCAACGCAAATCCACTTTCAGTAACATAAACATCCGTTTCTTGTTCGATTGTAACAGCTCCTGTATTGCTGATAATCGGATTTCCATTATTTGGCAATGAATTTCCATCGTAAGATCCTAATAAGGTGCCTGATGTCGAAGTTCCTTCATAAATATTAAGGTAGTCGTATCCTGCTTCAAAATCGAAGGAGTTAAAGGTAAGGCTAAGGCTGGATGCTCCGGTAGGGGCAATAGTTACGCTGCTGCTTGAGTTATTGGAGTAATTGTTGTCTGGGCCACCGTCGTCGTAAAGGAATCCGTTACAATTGTTCACGGTCAAATTTCCACTTTGGGGTGTCATGGTTTGACAAGGATTTGCGGTATCGATGCTAATATAGGCTGTGTCTATTAAAGTGTCCGTACCACAGCTTCCTCCGTCGGCGATCAGGCTAACGGTATAGTCGCCGTATTGGGTATAAGTATGCGTTGGGTTGACATCGCTGCTGAAATTTCCATCACCAAAATCCCAGTAAAAGTTACTGCCGTTGTTGGATAGATTATTAAAAGTAACAGTAGCCGGGGGTTGGCAAAAAGAGGTGATGCCGGCAGAGAAGTCGGCCTGTACCCCTGGAATATATGCAGGCCCAACACCTACAGCATACATGGCATTGGTTGTTGAGTTAACAGCCTGCGAACAACTGCCGTATAAATCGGTAGCTGCTTTTATGGCGTAAAAACGTGCGTCGTCATATTCCGACGAAGGCGTTAGGTAGACACTTAGGAGCCGATACGCAATAGCAGCAGCAGAATCCATTCCTATACCTGTCACCGAATAACTGTCATTGTTATCATTAACGCCACTGCCTCCTTCGGTTAATAAATAAAACCAATAACTGAGTACGCCCATATTGGTGTGTACTCCTCCGTTGTCGCCGGTTCCCGTATACCAGTGATTTCCATAATACGTATCCGGAAGCTGATAGGCATTTGGATTGTCCATAGCCCGAAGGGTTACGCCAATATCCTCTCCTATAGCCCAATTATAATTGTTGGGGCGGGCATATGCTTCAACAGTAGCTGCAAAAATGTCACTAAAGCCTTCATTTAATGCTCCCGATTCGTCCTGGTAGATCAGATCGGCAGTATAGGAAGTAACCCCATGAGTGATTTCGTGGGCTACAATGTCCAGTGCTGTAAGCGGTGTAATACTGCTGCCATTACCGTCACCGTAAGTCATGTATTGACCATTCCAAAATGCATTGACGTAGTTGACATCATAATGAATATAACTGGTGACAGTCATGCCATTACCATCAATGGAGTTGCGATTGTGTTCATTAAAGTAATAATCGTAGGTCTTTTCCGCGCCCCAGTGCGCATCTCCGGCAACCTCATCAAGATTGGTGTTGTAGTTGTTCCAGTAATTATCGGTATCAGTAAAGTCGACGGCTGAAAAATATGTTGTGGAGTTATTCATGTCGTAAGTTTCAATACCATTGCCTCTTCCACTTTCGCGTAAGCGAAAACTTCCATTGTAATAATCTGTCGTGATATTCCGGGTGCCGCTGTATTTTGTGTTTGCTGTTCCTGCTGTGTCAGCGTGATGAATGGTCTTATCCTCCAATAAAACTTCTCCGCTTGAAGCATCAATGTAAACGTCAGCACGATATACCGGCTTATGAGCGTAGATGTCAAATTTGTAGGTGTAGAAGTAAGCCGGCTCTCCCTGCACTTTTGATGGGACAATTGCCTGCTCTCCTTGCGGATAAAAACTGGCAGAAGAATCCGCAGTGTAGTTTTTGATAAATTGTTCTTCCCCGGGTAATTCCCACATATATGTGTCAGCTCCCACAAATTGAAGCGCCTGGTTTAAAGCTTGCTCTTTCGTCAGAGAAAAGGAATTACTTATTTGTATGTTAAAAGGAAAGTTCCCGTTTAGGGATTCAATATACCCATCTTTAATATGTAGCAATAATATACCGCCCAATAAAGGTACGCCCTGATAATTTAATTGCAGTCGTTTGTGCTCGTAGCCCAGTTTGTCTTCTATGGTGTTGATTTCTGTCAATGAGTAATCTTCACTCATGTCTAAAGCTTTCGATAACCACAGTTCTAAGTCTTTTAACGGGAGTTTTTCGTTGTCTTTGAATTTTATGTATTCAATAGTGGAGTTTTTATCAGATAGGCTTACCTCGGAGGCGCGTTCTATAAATTGCCCGGCCTCAGCACCTGTATAATGTTGAGATGAAAGGAAAACAGGGAACAATAAAATGATAATGATGTACAGACTCTTCTTCATATTCATATGGTAAATTATTTAAATATATACTTTTATAGCTTCACCAGGTAGACAACTAAAGCCATAACTTAGTAGGTATGTGTTTGTAATTTAGAATGATTATTTCTCTTTTATCTTATAACGGTTTAGAATTTCCTCCCATACAGGGTTTTCTAACAAGTGAAGTAGTTCGGTATTAATTTTGAAACTTATGTCACTGGTATACGGAAAAGCAAATGCATAGTACTGTTTATTGAATTTAAGCGGTAAAATATCAATGGACTTGTCAAGGTTTTTACGAGCGATGGAGTATTGTAAGATGGCATCATCGTAAACTAAGGCGGCATATTTTCTGTTTTTTATTTCGTTGATTGCTTCATCCAGACTTTTATAGGTGTAATGCTCAATGCCCTGATTGCTTAAAAAATTGCTTGAGCTGGAGCCTTCTATTGATGCTACCGAAACATCACGCAGGTCATGGATACTTTCAATCGAGTAATTTATTTTATTAACTGTTAGCGAGGATGCTATGCTGGCAGTGAATCCTGAAATGACAATAACTGCTGTAAACATCCAAATGAAGCCAAAGATTCTTCCCAGTGGAGTAACCGGGGCTTTGTCGCCGTATCCAACGGTGGTCATCGTTACCGCCGACCACCAAAACCCATCGGCCACCCCCATCCATCCCTTTTTAAACATCGATGGATTTTTATGTTTTTCAGCCAGCCAAATGATTAATCCAAAAATTAATATTAGCATGATTAATCCAAAGAGGGCTTTAAAAAAACTAACCGAGAAGAAATTTTTAAGGAATCCACCAATAAACTGTTCGCTGCCGGCGGGAACAGCTACGGTTAAGTATGAAATATAAAAAGGCTGAGTAAATAAAAATTTATGCGAGCGGTCCGCAGTAACAGTCAGAGGGTTTATGGTTAAATCTATTTCTTCATTGCTTAGGGCTGTGGTTAAGTCTTCTAAATTAAATTCTTTATAGACATAGTTATAACCAAGTTTTTCTGATATTGACTCCCATAAATCGATGGATGCCCCTGTCCATGTGCCGTTTTCTTTCATTAGAAACGGTGGCGCTGTTTTAACACCTACTGTCAGCGTGTCTGGGGCAGTTTGTTCTTCTGATGAAGCTGTCAGGGTGAAAAATACCAGGGCAAAAAGACTTATTAAAAATCTGTTCATAAGGAATAATTAAAGATCATAATCCACTACAGCGATTTCCTGATTAACGCGGGCGATAAGCTCGAGAACCTTTTTGTGTTCAGGATGAATCCGGTATTTATCCAGTGCTGCAGCATCATCAAAATCCGATACCAAAACCAGATCAAAAGCGGCTGAACTGGGATTCACATTTACGCCTACTTCAATTGACTTAGCTTCTGGAATTGATTCTTGCAGTTGCTCAATGGCATTTTTGAGTTTTTTAAGATTGCCGGCCTTTTCGGGCACATCTTTTAGGCGAAACATAACAATGTGTCGTAGCATAATAATAATTTATCTTTTTGCGAAAATAACCAAAAAAAGGGAGAAAACCTCATTGCAATTCTTGAAGTAAGTTAGTTAAAGCAGTATTGATATTGTCATATTTAAATTCAAAGCCCTGATTTAAAAGCCTTTCAGGTAAAACTCTGGCGCCGTTTGTTAGCATTTCAGAAGCCATTTGTCCCATTAAGGCTTCGATTAAGAATGCCGGCATGGATGTCCAGGCGGGCCGGTTTAATATCTTTCCTGCTGTTTTTGTTAATTTTTTCATTTGTACTGGATTGGGCGCAGTTAAATTATAGGGTCCATTGGCTTTGGAATGCTCCAGTAAAAACTGAATGGCTCTGATGTGGTCTTCCAGATGAATCCATGACATCCATTGCTGCCCACTCCCTATATGACCTCCAAGAAAAAAGTCGAAAGGTTTGAGCAGCGGCTTTAACGCTCCTCCTTCTTTTGCCAGCACTATCCCGGTACGTATTACGGGCATACGTACTCCTAATGATGATATTTTTTCTGCCGTTTGTTCCCATTGTGTTGTCGTATGCGCCAAAAAGCCTGTTCCCGGGTCATCGTTTTCTGTAAACGTGTGATGTTTGTCCTGTCCGTAAAATCCAGTAGCCGATCCTTGAATGACAACTGCTGGCTTTGTGGAGCTTTTTGTGATCGCTTCATAAATAGCTTCCACACTATGTATTCTGCTTTCAATAATCTTCGCTTTCTGGCTCCTGCTCCATGGCTTTTTCGCAATAGGTTCGCCGGCTAGATTAATAATCGCGTAATTATCGCTTAGTAAGTGGCCCCAATGCTGGCTGCTTTTGCCATCCCAATAATGTAAATCAATGCCTGAAAATGACTCCTTGTGTTTTTGAGGATTCCTTGTCAAACCAATTATCGTGTGCTTTTCCTTTAGGCGATGAGCAAGATTACTGCCAATCAAACCTGTTATGCCTGTTATGATGATTATCATATGTTTGAAATTGTTGTTCGGTGTTTGTTGTCCCGACCTTCGGTCGTGGATGCTCAAAAAACGATGAAATCGAAGATTTCTGGTTTTTTGGCATTTGTTGCTTGCCCTCCGATTGAATATTGCTACCGCAATTCAACGGGGTAAGCTTTTATTCTCAGTTTCTTAGTTTCTTACGTTGCTTCGTTTGCTCATTTCGCCATCTTGCATCATGGCCCGGTTCAGTATTTGTTATCTATGTTTAAGCTGTGGCATTATTTTAAATAAAGGCAGCAGCTTTGGCTGAATGCGAATTTATCTACTGAAAGTCAAACAAAAATAATGTAAAAATGTTGATTTTGACAGGCTTTTTGAAAGCATCAGTCGAGCATGGGAGCTCTTTTAAACGGCTTGGATGGGTCGAATAAATATCGGTAGGTGATATGGACTTTTTTGACTTCTGCCCCGATTTTTTTAACCACTCGTATCATTTTGGGGTTGAAATCACCAATCCAGTTCATTTCCATTTCTGTATAGGGAAACGATGATTTCTGACTGGCTTTTACAAAAGCACTGATCAAAGCCCCTTCAACTCCTTTGCCCTGAAAATCAGGTATGATGCCGAAAATCAACCCCAGCGCTTTGGTTTGCTTGTGAAATGTTTTGTAAAACAATAACTTCAGCTTTGACCAGGCGTTAAATTTCCCGTTAAGATGCTTGAAAAGTTGATTCATTTCCGGAATCATGATAAAAATTGCTATTGGCTGATTATTATAGTATCCTATCCAAATTAGACGCTCGTCAGCTATCGGTTTGAGTTTTTTTAAAATTGCATGAGTTTGCTGTTTTGACATCTCACCAACACCTTTGAATTTAGACCAGGCCTGATTGTATATTTCCCGGAATTCCTCCGCATGATTTAGCAAATTATGCTTCTTTATATGCTTAAATACATAGTTCGGATCTTTGCTTAATCGCTCTGCTTTTTTGATAATCTCAGGTGGTAAATTATTGGTCTTAGCTATGCTTCGATGAAATGTATACTGCTTGAAATATGGCTTAAAACCATAATTGTCAAACAAATTTTGATAATAACTGAAATTATAGGGCATCGAATAATTTGGCTCGTAAAATCCTTCCGTCAGCAGTCCCCACCATTCGTTGCGATCTCCAAAATTTACCGGGCCATCCATGGCCTCAAACCCTTTTTCCTTTAGCCAATCTTTTGCGGCATCAAACATCATGTTGGCTGCATCCTGGTTGTTGATGCATTCAAAAAATCCAATACCTCCGGTGGGTTGTTCGCTTTGATCGGATGTTTTTTGATGATAAAAAGCCGCTATTCGGCCAATCGTTTGTTTGTTATTGTCTTTTAATAACCACCTGACAGCATCTCCGTTCTGGAAATACTTGTTCTTTGAACGATCAAAAACAAATGCAATATCCTTATCAAGCGGACGAATCCAATTCCTTTCTTTGCTGTATAATCTCACCGGGAATTGTATGAATTCTTTGGCGTTGGCTTTGTTTTTTACTTCCTGTAAAGTCATTAAAAATTATTTTTGACAAAAATATTAATTTTTTTCCACTCAAAGTACAAGCTGATCTTAAAGCGAAACTAACCAGCTGCTTTATTGATTTGTTCTCGCATTGAACAGGCAACGCAGAAGAAGGCCTGTAATTATCACACGCACACACTAAAATTATTATAGGTTTTTGTATTGATGCTGATGGTATTGACAAACCGGCCTCAAATGTAATTGCTTGTTTTGATAATATGCTGAGCAAACAAAACATACTATAGATTGTTTAGAATGATTATAAATAGCAAAGTTGTTTTCTGGGAGGAGAGCTTAATCAATAATCCGAAAATAATGTTTTATGAAGTTAGGTATTTTAAGAGAGACTTCTGATGATCGACGCGTTGCCATGCTGCCAGATTCGATACTTGCCAGTAAAAAGGTGTTTGATGTTGAGTATCTGGTTGAAAGAGGGGCCGGACAGGAATCGTTTATTTCTGATGAAGCGTATCAGCAAATAGATGCACAGATTACAGATCGTGAAAATATTTTTGCGGATGCTGACATTATCTTAAGCATTGCTGATCCGCAAATAGAGGAGCTCAAAAGAATGAGCGGAGGCCAGGTTTTGCTTTCAGTCTTTCAGCCTATGACAAATAAGCATTATGTGAATGAATTAAGGAAACAGCATATCACAGCGTTTAGTCTGGATATCATTCCGCGGATAACACGTGCTCAATCTATGGATGTATTGTCTTCTCAGGCTACGGCTGCAGGCTATAAAGCTGTACTGGAGGCTGCAGTCCGATTACCTGAATTTTTTCCGATGCTAATGACTGCTGCGGGCACTATAAAACCGGCTAAAGTCTTGGTGCTTGGCGCAGGTGTTGCCGGATTACAGGCTGTTGCTACAGCACGGCGGCTTGGAGCAGTAGTGCGTGTTTTTGATGTTCGCTCAGCTGTTAAAGAAGAAGTAGAAAGCCTTGGCGCCGTATTTATCGAAGTGGAAGGCGCCAAAGATGATGCTGATGCCGGTGGTTATGCTGTTGAACAATCCGACGATTTCAAACAAAGACAAATGGCACTGATCCAGGACTATGTCGCTAAATCCAATGTCGTTATTGCTACAGCCCAAATTCCTGGAAAAAAATCGCCCTTGCTAATTAAAAAGCATACGCTTGGGCTTATGAAGCCGGGCTCTGTCGTGGTCGACCTTGCTGCCTCTTCAGGAGGCAACTGTGAGCTAACGGAAAATAATAAAGTTTTGAATCATCAGGGAGTAACTATTATTGGAAAGTCTGACTTTCCGTCTACAATTCCTGTTTCAAGTAGCTTGATGTTTGGCAAAAATGTGGTCAATTTTCTTAAGTTGTTAATGGATAAAAATAATCAACTTCAGTTGAATTTTGATGATGAAATCATCCGTGAAACATGTGTTACTCATCAGGGTAAATTGGTAAGTGAACGAATCAAAAATATCTATAGCAACCATTAAATAGAATCTTATGGAAGAGGTCTTAGAGTTTATTTATCTCAATCGGGAATTGATTTTTATTGTTCTGCTGTCGGTATTTCTTGGTATTGAGGTGATTTCAAATGTCCCGGCGGTACTTCATACGCCTCTTATGTCAGGGGCCAATGCTATTCATGGCGTTGTGATCATAGGAGCAATTATTGTTATGGGACATGCTCAATCAACAACATCCATGATTCTGGGGTTTGTAGCCGTTTTGTTTGGGACACTTAATGTTGTTGGAGGATTTGTTGTCACTGATCGTATGTTGCGTATGTTTAAAAAGAAAAAAAAGAAATCTGATTGATTATGGATCAAGTGCTAAACAATAGTCAGGAAATAATTTTCACCCTGGGCGAATCAATACTTGAGATTTCCTATATCGTGGCATCTCTTCTTTTTGTTGTAGGCTTAAAGATGTTGAGTAAGCCTGAAACAGCCAGGAGAGGGAATATTCTGGCAGCTGCCGGAATGGCCATAGGTGTTCTGATGACCATATTGTTCCACAGAAATGCTCAGGGTGATACTATTGGAAATGTTGGCTGGATAGTAATGGCTATAGCAATAGGCACCCTGATAGGTTGGCTTATTGCTGTGCGTGTGAAAATGACCGCCATGCCACAACTGGTTTCTTTGTTTAATGGAATGGGAGGTGGGGCTGCCGCTCTTATCGCTCTTATGGAGTTTCCGGAGATAAGTCGTGGTATTATTGCTGAACACGGCATGTTTAATGGCCATGTGCTGGCTATTTTGCTGGCCCTGCTTATCGGAAGTGTTTCTTTTGCCGGTAGTATGGTCGCTTTTGGTAAACTTGATGGAAGAATTAAAGATATTCGCTCCAAAGCAATACGGTATATTAATATTATTCTACTGGTTGTTATTCTTGCTTTTATTGGCTATATCATGACACTGGGCATCGTCAATCCGCAGGATAAACTACATTTGATTTATATCTTATTTGCTGTTTCTCTTATTTATGGCGTTTTGTTTGTTATGCCTATTGGAGGAGCGGATATGCCTGTCGTAATTTCACTTTTAAACTCTTTTACTGGTGTTGCTGCTGCAATGGGAGGTTTTCTGTATGATAATCAGGCTATGCTTACAGGTGGAATTCTTGTTGGCTCTGCCGGAACTATCCTTACTATCCTAATGTGCAAAGCAATGAACAGGCCTCTTAGTAATGTGATTATCGGGGCCTTTGGTGGTAATTCAAAGTCAAATACAGATGCAGCAGGATCAATAAAGGAAACCTCTGTTGCTGATGCTGCTGTGTTGATGAACTATTCTCAAAAAGTGATGGTAGTACCAGGCTATGGACTTGCTGTGGCTAAGGCTCAACATCTTTGTCGTGAATTGGATAAGCGATTGGAAATGAATGGCGTGGAAGTTAAGTACGCGATACATTCTGTCGCTGGCCGAATGCCCGGGCATATGAATGTGTTGCTTGCTGAAGCTGACGTGCCTTATGATAAACTGTTGGAAGGTGAAGAAGCGAATGAGATTATTCAACAGATGGATGTGGTCCTTGTTGTTGGAGCTAATGATGTTGTTAACCCTGCTGCAGAAGATGACCCTGGTAGCCCGGTATACGGAATGCCTGTGATAAAAGCAAGAAATGCCAAAAATATTATTGTGATGAAGAGGGGAATGGGAAAAGGATATGCAGGTATTGAAAATACTTTGTTTTTTCATGATAAAACAAAAATGCTTTTTGGTGATGCCAAAGATTCTATCCAAAAATTAGTGGATGAAATTAAAGACCTCTAGTTTGAATTATTTCTAAAAGACACTCGAATTAGCATTTATCTGTTCGGCAGTAGCATTTTTAGCCACGAATTAGCACGAATGGGTTTGGGCAAGGTAAGCGTATCAGCCCCGGACAGGTCAGCCAAAAAAGCCATGAAGAGCGGTTGGCGAGTTGGCGATGATGCGATGATGCGATGATGCGATAGGGCGAACGAAG
>JBNJHE010000085.1:0-11058 GCA_051748205.1 Bacteroidota bacterium
CACCTGGCGGGAGCCAGCTCGGATACACTTACTAATATTATAGTGGGCTTTTCTCAATCATCGGATCCTACCGGTCTTTGGAATATGTACAAGATTCCGGGTGACCCCTTGCAGCATGATACAAACTGGACCGACTTCCCCGCTATTGCGGTTACTGATGATGAGCTTTTTATTACGGGAAATCTGCTGCATTATGGTGGGTCATGGCAAACATCCTTTGATGAAAGTGTGATTTGGCAGATTGATAAGCAAAAGGGATATAATGGTGATAATCTGGACTCCAGGTTGTGGTATGATATATTGTATGATAATAAGCCTCTTAGAAATTTACACCCTGTGCCAGGTGGCAGTGCCCCGGCTGGTCCCAATATGTATCTGATGTCAAATCGCAACTTTGCCGTTCAAAACGATACATTCTTTTTACTTGAAGTTACAGGTAATATGCAGAATACAGCGGCGCAGTTGAATATTATGGCTTTGACGGCTGATTTTACCTATGGCGCCCCACCCAATGCATTACAGCCTTTTAATATCGAACTGCAGACCAATGATGCCCGTGTGTTAGGAGCCTTCTATCAGAATGATCAGATCCAGTTTGTCGGGAATACTGTAGATACGCTCAACGGACAGGCAAGCATCTATCATGGAATTATATCAGCGGTATCAACCAACCCCTCGATACATGGCAATATTTTCCATGATTCTTTGGATTACGGCTATCCGAATATTTCGTACACCGGAGTGAATACCGCGAGCGAGCATGCCATGATAAGCTTTAACCATAGCAGTGCTGATGTTTTTGCCGGCAGCTCTGCCATGTTTTATGAAGGCAATGATCATTATTCACCACGGATAACATTAAAGCAGGGGACAGCGCTTATTAATCTTTTGTCAGGAGCAGATCGCTGGGGTGACTATACGGGTAGTCAACCTGTTTATAATCATCCCGGACGGGTCTGGGTGTCTTCTTCCTATGGATATCGAAAAGAGATCGGGATGTCTACCCGCTATGTGCAGGCTACCTGGATATCTGAATTGTCCAGCCAGCCGGATGATAGCACAACAAACGTACACAGGGTAAACAATGTGGATGATCTTACTGTCTATCCCAATCCTGTGGCTGCTGATCATATGGTTTTTGTGGAATTTGAGACAGATGAGATGATGTATACGCATATGGGGATTTTTGATATGCAGGGACGCAAGGTGAAGGATTTGTTGAGTGCCTATCTGGAGCCCGGTCATCACGATATTTCATTCAATACACAAAATCTGCCAAAGGGAATGTATCTGTTTGTAATTCGTTCGGGCAATAATGAGGTGCTGAGTAAAAAACTGCTTGTGCAGTAAATTTCAGGATAATTTTATGGCCTTTCGCTAATCTTTCTGAATTTTATTTTTTTGTGACTACATCGAACCCTGTTTTACCTTCATAAAGCTGGTCGATAAGCTTGCTGTATGTTTTGTTAATCATCGTTCTTCTTAGCTTGAGGGTTGGCGATAGTGTTTGGTCCTGGATAGAAAATGGTTTGGATAGCAACACAAAGCGTTTGATTTTTTCAATGTGTCCCAGATTGTTATTGATTTTTACTATTTCATGCTGGATGCGTTTTTGTATACGCTCAGTATCGATAGCTTTTTCGGCCGACTGATAATCCAGATTTTTTACCCGGCACCATGATTTGATATGATCAAAATCCGGTACTATGATGGCCGCTGCATAATGTTTGCCATCGCCAAGAACAATGGCTTGTTCAATAAAAGGCGAACCTTTCAGTAGGTTTTCAACTATTTGAGGGGCAATGTATTTGCCGCCGGAGGTTTTGAGTATTTCTTTTTTGCGGTCGGTAATGCGCAGAAATCGGTTATCTTCGATGGTCCCAATATCCCCGGTTTTTAGCCAGCCATCTTCATCGATGATTTCTTTGGTCCATTCCGGATGTTTATAATACCCTTTCATAATATTGGGCCCTTTAGCCAAAATTTCCCCATCCTCAGCAATTTTCATTTGTACTCCATCCAATACAGTACCGACAGTTCCTATTTTAACGTCTTTGGGCTCAGGAGAGGACACCGCAATAACAGGTGAAGTCTCTGTCAGGCCGTACCCTTCGAGCACTTTAATCTTGGCAGCCCAGAATACGCGTGCAATTTCCTCCTGCAGGCTGGCGCTGCCACTAACAATGATTTCAAGTTCATTGCCCAACGCTTTTCGCCATTTGCTAAAAATAAGCCGATTGGCTATCTTAAGCTGAATCTGGTAAAATAGGGAGCCCCTGATATTGGGATCATAACGCTTGCCTAAATTGACTGCCCAAAAGAAGATATTTTTAGGAATAGGTTTTAGATCTCTTCCTTTGCTTATGATCTTATCATAGGTTTTTTCCAGTACTCTTGGCACAGCACAAAACAGATGCGGCTTTACTTCGCGTATGTTTTCGCCTACTTTGTCTAAAGATTCTGCATAGTAAATGGATACGCCCAGATATTGATACATATAGTTAAGCATACGCTCATATACATGGCACAAAGGAAGAAAGCTGAGTGCTCTGTTGTTCGCTTTCATGCCGGAAATGGGGGCAACAGCTAAAAACTGGCTAACCAAATTTCTGTGCGTTAACATTACGCCTTTGGGTAATCCTGTTGTGCCTGAAGTATAGATTAATGTCGCCACATCATCGTCTGTAATGGCTTGTGACATGGTTTTAATCTGATTATCCGCAGGATGCTTCCGGCCCAGCTGTATCAATTCGTCAAAGCTCTCAATACCCTCTACAGGCTCAACACTGAAAACCCTTATTTGTTGCTCTTGTATGATATCTCGAAGATAGTTGTATATCTCCTGATTGGCAATAATGATATAATTAACCTCTGCATCCGTAAAAATATGCCGGAAATGTTCTTTGCTGATGGTGGGATAAACCGGTACTTGAATAGCACCAATTTGAAGTAAGCCCATATCAACATAATTCCATTCCGGAGTGTTGTTCATAACGGTTGCAACGTGTGTGCCTTTTTTAACTCCCAGACTGAGCATCGCCTGAGAAACTTCCTGTGCTTTTGTGATGTATTCTTTTGCCGAAACACTACGCCATCTCCCATCTCTCTTGATGTTAAGGGCTTGTTGTTCTGTGGCATATTTTGTCTGATAAAGCTCCAGTAAATCAAAGATTCTTTTCATAGGATTTTGTGTTAATACTGAAAATACGTTCTGTTTCTTGTTGATAAATATCACGAATAGGCTTGGATTTAAACTTTAAAGGGGTATGATAACTCTTATTTAAAGGCCCGTATTTATCTATAGGATAAGGAATTATGTCAAAAATAGTGTAAATATGTTCCATAAAAAATGGTTTTGTATTAAGACTTATGGAAAGTTGTTGTATTTGCTTGTGCTGTGGGCATTATTGTCATGTCGTTGATATTGACATGTGGCGGAAGACTGCTGGCAAACCAGATGGCTTCTGCAATGTCTTCAGCCTTCAGGGGGGTAAACCCTTGATATACGTTTTGTGCCTTTTCCTGATCTCCTTTATAGCGAACGATTGAAAATTCTGTTTCAGCAGCACCCGGGGCTATTTGTGTTACTCTAATATGATGTTCAACTGCATCTATACGCATAGCCTTAGTTAGTGCATCTACAGCATGCTTGGTTGCACAATAAACATTGCCATTGGGGTAAACTTCTTTTCCGGCGATAGAACCAATATTGATGATGTGTCCTTTTTTCTTTGCTATCATGATGGGCATCACTGCCCGGCTGATGTATAGTAATCCCTTGATGTTGGTGTCTATCATGCGTTCCCAATCATCAATATTTCCTTCATGAATTTTGTCAGTACCAACAGCCAGGCCAGCATTATTAATCAGTACATCAATATTTTTCCATTCGGGTTTAAGCTGCTTTATAACATCAGTAACTTGTTTGTTATCTCTTATGTCGAAACATAAATCGAGTACGTCAACATTAAAGTGATGTATTAATTTTTCTTTGAGCTCAAGAAGTCTGTTTTGACGTCTTCCTGTAATAAGGATCCGGTAGCCTTTTTCGGCAAATATAAAGGCTGTTGCTTTTCCTATTCCGCTGGTTGCTCCAGTGATGAGTACTGTTTCCATCTGTTATATGTTTGCTTTGTTTTTTTCGATCCATTCACGGGCATTGATAAATGCCTGTATCCAGGGGGTTACTTCATGAGTGTTTATGTCATGAGGATATTCAGCCCATTGCCAGGGCAAGATAGAACGTTCGATATGCGGCATCATAGCCAGATGGCGACCGTTGCCGGAGGCAATAGCTGCTGCATTAAACGGAGTACCATTCGGATTGGCAGGATAATCATGACTGATGTACTTCATCGGAATATGATAATCACTTTCCTGGCCGGGAAGGATGATCTTTCCCTCTCCGTGAGCGACCCAAACACCTAATCGTGTTCCAGCCAGATTGTGCAGCATCACCGTATTATTCTTTGGAATGTCCACATTGATGAAGGCCGATTCAAACTTTCCGGAGTCGTTGATGGTGTTTTTTGGGTGTTCGGTGTGGTCAGGATAAAGTATTTCTAATTCATTCATTAGCTGACAACCATTACAGACGCCCAGGCTTAGTGTATCTTCCCTTTGGTAAAACTGCGTCAGGGCTTTTTTCGCTTTCTCGTTGTAACGAAATGCTCCTGCCCATCCTTTGGCTGATCCTAATACATCAGAATTCGAGAATCCGCCTACAAAAACAATCATGTTAATATCTTCCAGAGTTTCTGCGCCACTGGCAAGATCTGTCATATGAATGTCTTTTACTTCCATGCCACTTAAATACATGGCGTAAGCCATTTCACGGTCGCCGTTAACACCTTTTTCCCTTATGATTGCTGCTTTTATATTGCTTGTTTCCTGGTGTTTTATATCCAGATTGAGGCTTTTGTAGGTTCCTTTATAGTTGTTTGGAAACATGTAGCTTAGTTGGTGTTTCCCCAGATGATCGAAACGGTATTTGGCAAAAGTTTCTCCGCTTTGTTTTTTATCCATTTCGTATGAGGTCTTAAACCATACTTTTAGGAGCTCATTAATATTAAGGTCAATATGAAAGTCCTTATGGCTAAGCATTAAGTCCTGTCCCAGGGTGACTTCTCCGAGGTCGGTATAGGTGATAGCCATTTTGTTGAGATAGCGCTCAGCTTTTTGATTATTTGGAACCTGGATTAGCACACCCGGTTTTTCGTTAAACAGAGCTAAGACGGGATCCGCAGCTAAAAGCTCTGAAGTGTTGGTATTGATGCCAATATCCGGTTGGGTAAAGGCCATTTCGAGTAAAGCTGTAATGAGTCCTCCGGATGAAATATCATGGCCGGCAAGGATAAGCTGATTTTTGACCATGTCCTGTATGCATTCGAAAGCACGCTTGAAATATAAGGTGTCTTCAACAGTTGGAGAAGAATCGCCGAGAAATCCCAGTGCCTGGGCCAGACTGCTTCCCCCCAGATTAGGCAGGTCTTTTGAGAAGTCAACACACAAAATTCTGGAACCTTTGATTGGTTTGATTGTGGGTTGAACAATTTTTCGAATATCGGAAACTTCACCTACTGCACTAATAATAACTGTTCCTGGCGCTAAGACTTCTTTTCCGTCCTTGTATTTTTGTTTCATTGACAAAGAGTCTTTGCCTGTCGGAATGTTTAGGCCCAATTCTATGGCAAAATTGCTAGCAGCTTCTACAGCCTTATAAAGGCGGGCATCTTCATTTTTATTTTTAGCTGGCCACATCCAGTTTGCACTGAGCGATACGCTTTTAAGCCCATTGCTCAAGGGAGCCCAAACGAGATTGGTCAGCGCTTCGGCTATAGACAAGCGCGATCCTTTTTCAGCATTGATCAGGCCTGCAACCGGAGCATGTCCTATGGCAGTTGCAATGCCTTTGTTGTCAGTGTAGTCAAGGCTGACAACGCCCAGGTTGTTTAACGGGAGTTGCAATGGGCCCGTTGTTTGCTGTAGGGCAACACGTCCGCTAACGGAGCGGTCAACTTTATTGGTAAGCCAATCTTTACAGGCTACCGATTCCAGTTGTAAGACTTCTTTCAGGTAGTCTTTAAACTTGGTGCTATCCCACTTAAGTGTTTTATATTTAATGGTTTCGGAAAAGTCGCGCATGATCGTTTTCGGAGGATTACCGAACATGTCTGTCAGATGAAGGTCCATCGCTTTTTGGGTGCCGTCGCTGTTCTGAACAACAAAGCGGTGATCTGCTGTTACTTCACCAACTACAAATAACGGTGCTCTTTCCCTGTTGGCTATTTGCTTGAGCTCTTCAAGGTGTTCGGGATGAATGATTAATCCCATCCTTTCCTGAGATTCATTGCCTAAGATTTCTTTTGCCGATAAGGTGGGGTCACCAACAGGCAGTTTGTCCAGATAAATTATGCCACCGGCTTCTTCAACAAGTTCAGATAAACTGTTTAAATGCCCGCCTGCGCCATGGTCATGAATTGCGACAACAGGATTAATATCGGATTCGGCCATGGCCCGTATGACATTGTAGACCCTTTTCTGCATTTCGGGGTTGGAGCGCTGTACAGCATTCAGCTCAATTTGATTTCCATATTCTCCGGTAGCTACTGAAGAAACGGAACTACCACCCATGCCAATACGATAGTTGTCGCCACCCATAACGATAATCAGATCGCCCTTTTGGGGTTTTTCTTTCTGACTGTCCTTCTCTTTGGCATATCCAACACCACCGGCAAGCATGATAACTTTATCGTAGGCAAAGATTTTGTTGTTTTCCTGATGTTCAAAGGTTAAGAGGGAACCGTTGATCAATGGCTGCCCAAACTTGTTACCATAATCGCTGGCTCCATTGGAAGCCTTGATCAAAATAGCATCCGGATCGTGATACAGCCAGTTTCTGGGTTTTACTTTTTTTTCAACAGCTCTGCCGTTATTGAGTCTGGCATAAGGAGTCATATACACGGCTGTTCCAGCCAATGGCATCGATGCTTTGCCGCCGGCCATGCGATCTCTGATTTCACCTCCGCTTCCTGTTGCTGCTCCACTAAAAGGCTCAACGGTAGTGGGGAAATTATGGGTCTCGGCTTTTAAAGAAATGATCATTTTGGCCGGCCTAAGCGTAAAGAAATCTGCTTTATCCTGTGTCTTTGGAGTGAACAGCTCACATGAAGAGCCTTTTATGAAGGCCACATTGTCTTTATAGGCTGAAATTATATTACTACGGTTTATCCTGGATGTTTTTTTGATTAAGGAAAATAAGGATGAACCCATCTCAAGCCCGTCAATAACAAATACACCATTAAAAATTTTATGACGGCAATGTTCTGAATTAACCTGGGAGAACCCAAAGACTTCGCTATCGGTAAGATTACGTTTTAATTTTTGGCTCAACTGTTCCAGATAATGAATTTCTTCATCGCTAAGTGCCAGTCCTTCCTCCTTATTGTACCGGGCTATGTCATCAATTTCCAGGATGTCTTCTGCCTGATGATCGATGGTGAAAATGGCCTGATCCAAATCATGATATTGATTTTGTAACATTGGATCGAAGGGCTGATGATTATCTGAGGCCACAAACTTTTCAATTCTTTTGATATTCCGTATTCCGGAATTATCCGCTATTTCAACAGCATTAGTGCTCCAGGGAGTAATCATCTCGCGCCTGGGGCCGGTAAAAGTTCCTTTGATTGCTTGTTTGCTGAGGTGTTGTGCGCGATTTAACATCCAACACAGCTTTTCTATGTCGGTGGAGGTTAATTCATTAGCAGCATCTACAGCGTAATAGTTGGCGTTATCCCGGAAAAAATAGATCATTTGAGCAAAAAGAATTAGATGGATATTCGATTAAATGACAAAGATAATAAACCATGTGGTATGTGAACCAAAAAAATCCCGTGATGAAGTACTGTCGGATCAGAAATTGCTTGTGTAAATAGCGTTATTTTAGGAGTATAACAAAAAAAAGGGCTGGTAAAAACCAGCCCTTTTCAGCATTAGAATCAGAATTTTTATTGAATAATAAGTTTCTGTGTTTTGTTGATTTCGTCATTCATCAGACGGATATAATAGACACCTTTCGCCAGCTTACTCAGATCATATTGTTTGCTGAAGTTATCAGCATTAATCATTTCACTGTTGATCAACTGACCGTTGACGGTAAAGATGCTTAGATTAATCTTTTCACTTATACCGTCGACTTTTACCGTAACCATACCAGTGGTTGGGTTCGGGTAGATTGTAAGGTATTCGTCTTTGTTAATATCTTCAATACCAATATCATTCTGGACATAAATGTCCCGGTCAATGGTAGAAGAACAACCAAAGTCATTGGTAATGGTAACAGAGATAGTAACATTTCCATCGCCTACAGAGTCGCCATAAACAACAGTACTTTGCGTTGTATCACCCGTAAACCAGTTATAGCTAACAAAGGTTGAGTCAACTTGATAAGTGCCATAGGAAGATAGCATAATAGTATCGGGTCCAAGGATCGTTGCTGTTGGGTCATGGACAATTACGTCAACAGTATCAGTATTTGTGCAACCCATGGCATCGGTGATTGTCACAACATAACTTTGTGATGTTGTTGGTGCTACAGTTATGGATTGGGTTGTATCACCAGTACTCCAAAGATAAGAGACGGAAGCATAAGCTTTTGTTCCTATTGTAGAGGTATGTGAGCCAATATCACTATAGTCATCCTGAGGCAGGACAAACCATTCAGAGCTAATGCTGTCAGTACCAGCTGAAGCATCCCAGTCTCCGAGGTTTGGTCCGGCGCTTGGCTTGCGAATCATGGTATGATTTGCTGTACCATTGGTAACACCTGCAACATCCCATCCACTGCCAGGATCAACCATGTCATAGCGGCCAATCTGGTCAAGGATAATGGTATCTCCATTCGGTGCATATTGGACAAGAGCGCGGACATCGTCGCCATTGTATCCCATCATATAACCTTTTTCGTTATACGAAAGTGTTTCATCAGCTACGCTCAGAATGGCTGAGTCGGCACTGCTGTTAGCGACAACAAATACGTCGTCATGATTTAAGGTAGCACCGGCAGGGAAAGTATATTCACCACTCCATGCATTACCATTATAATTAGTCAGGACGGCAAAATTATCTAAATGTATCGTTTTGCCTGTACCATTATAGAGCTCGATGGCTTTATTGTTACTGCTGCCTTCAATGTATTCACTAAAGAACAGATTGTTGTAGGTAGCCGTGAGCGTAACGGTATCACCACCGCAAATGTCAGCATCTGCACCAGCATTAACAACTGGTAATGGATTCACCTGAACAATTATAGAATCGGAATTGGAACAGCCTGCAGTAGAGGTGTATGTATAATGCAAGGAGTGTTGACCTGGTCCGGCAATAGCAGGATCAAAGGTGTTGGCAGTAACGCCTGTTCCGGAATAAACTCCTCCGGCAGGTGTTCCTATCAAGGTGTCAACAGATGCACTGGTGCAATATACAGGGCCCATTTGTGTTGTTAACGAAACAACAGGGATGGGTTCTACTGTTAATGTAACGGAGTCGATACCCGTGAAACCACCGGTTCCGGTAACTTTAACATAATAGGTAGCTGTGGAGTCTGCAGTAATGCTTTGCGTTGTTGCTACTGCCGCTGAATTCATGTCATCAGCAAACCATTCGTAGGTCCAGTCAGGGTCAAAACCAGCATCGAAGACAATGTTTTCACCTTCGCAAATTGTTGTATCTGCTCCTAATGAAACACTTAAATCGGTTCCAAAAGCTACGTCATCCACAGAGATATCTCCGCTTAAACCATCACCACGTACAGCAGTAAACCTTACGCTGTCAGCAGTGGCATACATGCCGAGGTCAACGGTTTTCATCATCCATGGGTCAGCCTGGTTGGCTTGTTGTTCGCCAACGATGGAGTCAATAGCAGAAATCCAGTTGCTGCCTACATATACATCGATATAAAGGTTGCCCATATCAGAGCCGTGCATATGATACCAGAAGTTCATCTTCGGATTTGTAATTCCGGAGAAGTCCAATTCTGGTGTTACTACCATACTGGAATCATCAAGTGTGCCACTGGAAGCTTCCGTATAGATGAAGTAACCACTGCCTGTGGTATGATCTTGTTCAGCTCCGGTATTCGAGCTAGGCGTATTCATGCCCAGGTTCCAGTGGAATGAGGAGGAATTATAAGATTCCCATCCTAATGGCCCATCAGGAATATTCTCGTCAAAGGTTTCCACAAACGGGAAGGTGTCGATTTTTGGATCAACTACTTCAACTATGGCTGTATCCACTAATACTCCACATTGTGAAGAATTATAAGTGGCAATATACTCATAGGTTCCTTCTGATGTGTAAGGCCCTACTGTATGATCAACATTTGTGCTGATAGTGGAAGCATTGTGTGTCCATGTAAAGCCGGTGATGGTTCCTGCTGAGGGTACCGTAACACCTGAATTAACGACATTTGGATCCTGTACAGCGGGTGAGCCGTCTGCTTTTACCCAGTTCGTATTGTCGTCGGTATCAGCGCCTTCAAGGCGGATACCCCATGATGAACCACCATCTGTACCAGAGCCAGTCCATTGACCTGAAACACCTGCAGCAGAAGGAATGGTTGAGGTTGTGCCATAAATAACCACATCAACGATACTACCGGATGGGTCCTTGATGATGTTAATTGCATCAGCGGAGGAAGAGTTAGCATCGGTTACATCAGCTACCTGATGGTAGTCCGCTAAGGATGTAGAACCCTGATAAGTACTTAATAAGTAAGTTCCGCTTGGGCTAAATGAAGTGCCTGCAGGGAATGTATGTGTTACATCTGGACTTGAACCGCTGGTTGACCATTTTTCAAAAGTGTAACCAGACAAATCAGAGCCAGGTGCGCCAGTCAATTCAACATAATCATCACCTAAATAGGATGGTTGTCCACCAGTAGGTTCTCCGGCACTGGCACCTGCCCAGTGGCAGATTTCAGTTAAGAAGACATCACCACCAGGGAAATAAGGGGACTGAACGCTTAATTCTACCGTATCAATACCATTGTTCATTATGGTG